>CAKTVN010000006.1 GCA_934623545.1 uncultured Oscillospiraceae bacterium | reverse complement strand
CCGCCCATTCGCTCAACCCGGTCCCTTTCATCATCTATGATAAGGACAACAAGTGGACCATCCAGGACGGCAAATTCGGTCTTGCGAACGTCGCGCCGACCATCGTAAAGATGATGGGTCTGGAAGCGCCCGATTGCTGGCAGCCCAGCATGATCTGATCTCACCAGCCACCGCAGTATCTCCCAAGATTTTCCTGCGTATCGTGCCCGGAGGCGCAAGCCTCCGGGCACAGGCATTTTTACAGGTAATAAGTAATACTATTTTCTGATTAAATTCTTTAATCAGAAAATAGTATGAGAGGGCTGGTAAGGTCCTTTTTCCCTCTCCGTCCTCGCTGCGCTCGGACACCTCTCCCAGAGGGAGAGGCAAGGGGCGCTCGCACAGCACACCAAAATGATGAAAAACAGGCACAGCGGAGCATCCCGCTGTGCCTGTTCACTGTTTTGTGCAGTCCGTTCCTTCAGATAGGGACTGGTTTGTACTGCGCTTTATTCCAGCTCAAACGCGCCGGTATACAGCTGATAGTACGTGCCCTTCTGGGCGATGAGATCGTCGTGCGTGCCGCGCTCGATGATGCGTCCGTGGTCGAGGACCATGATCGCGTCGCTGTTCTGGACGGTCGAGAGACGATGCGCAATGACGAAGACGGTGCGTCCCTTCATGAGCGCGTCCATGCCGCGCTGAACCAGAAGCTCGGTGCGCGTATCGATGGAGCTGGTCGCCTCGTCCAAAATCATGACGGGCGGGTCTGCGACCGCCGCGCGGGCGATCGACAGCAGCTGCCGCTGTCCCTGCGACAGGTTCGCGCCGTTGGACGTCAGCATCGTATTGTAGCCCTCTGGGAGGCGCGTGATGAAGTCATGCGCGTTGGCGAGCTTTGCCGCCGCGATGCACTCCTCGTCCGTCGCGTCGAGCTTGCCGTAGCGGATGTTCTCCATGACGGTGCCGGTGAACAGGTTGACCTCCTGAAGCACGATGCCGAGAGAATGGCGCAGGTCCGCCTTCCTGATGTGGTTGATGTTCACACCGTCATAGCGGATCTTGCCGTCCGCGATGTCATAGAAGCGGTTGATGAGATTCGTGATAGTCGTCTTGCCCGCACCGGTCGCGCCGACGAAGGCGAGCTTCTGTCCGGGCTTGGCATAAAGCGAAATGTTGTGAAGGACCGGCTTTTCCGGCACATACGCAAAGTCCACATCGTAGAAGCGCACGTCGCCGCGCAGCGGGATGAGCTCAAATTTTCCGCCGTCGCGCGGGCATTTCCACGCCCAGCTTCCGGTGCGCTCCGCGCACTCGACCAGCTGTCCGTTCTCCTCGCGCACGTTGACGAGGGTATCGCGGCCTTCGTCCTCCTCCGGCTCCTCGTCGAGCAGATCGAAGATGCGCTTCGCGCCCGCGATCGCCATCGCGACGGAATTGAGCTGCTGCGAGACTTGCGAGACATTGCCGGTGAACTGCTTACACATCCCGAGATAGGACGCCACGACCGAGATCGTCAGCGGCGCGATCAGCGACCCGGTCTCCACCAGATTCTGTACGGAGAAATTGGGGACGCTGCCGCCGGAGGTGATGAGCAGTCCGCCCGCAAACGCTGTCAGAACATACAGGATGTTGCCGATGTTGTTCATGATCGGTCCGAAGATGTTCGCGAAGCGGTGCGCGCTCTCAGAATCCCGGAAGAGCTGCTCGTTCAGCGCGTCAAAATCACGCTTCGAAGCTTCCTCGTGGCAGAAGACCTTGACGACCTTCTGACCGTTCATCATTTCCTCCACAAAGCCTTCGGTCTTACCGAGCGACTCCTGCTGCTTGACGAAGAAGCTCGCGGACTTGCCGCCGACACGCTTCGTGACCGCCGTCATCGCGACGATGCCGAGCACGACGACCAGCATCAGCGGGACGCTGAAATAGATCATCATGCACACGACGCCGATGACCGTCAGCCCGCAGTTGAGCAGATTCGGAAGGCTCTGCGAGATGACCTGGCGGAGCGTGTCGGTATCGTTCGTATAGCGGCTCATGATGTCGCCGCGGTTGTTCCGGTCAAAATAGGAGATCGGGAGCCGCTGCATTTTGCTGAACATCCGCACGCGCGTGTTGTGCAGGAAGCCCTGCGTGATGCGCGCCATAAGCTGCGTGAACAGCGCAATCAGCGCAATGTTTAGCGCATAAAGCGCAACCATGAACAAGATCGTGGAGACGATCTTTGCTTCGACGCTGTCCCAGCCGCTGAGCAGCCCCTGCTCGATATAGCTGGTGATGGTCTCGATGAAAAATGCCGGGGTGACGTCGATCAGTGCGCTGAGAATGATGCAGATCGTGACGATCGTCAGCTTGACCGGATAATCCCGGTAGATCATCTTGATGAGCCGCCCGAGGACCTTCAGGTCCAGCTTGCCTTTTCCGGCGCCGACCGGCGCTCTGCCACGCGGTCCGCCCATAGCTCTAGCCATTCTGCACACCTCCGATCCGGTTCTGAGAGTCATAGACCTCGCGGTAGATCGCATTGGTCTTCAAAAGCTCATCATGCGTTCCCAGACCGTCGATCTTGCCGTTGTCCATGACGACGATCAGGTCCGCATCCTGTACCGACGAGATGCGCTGGGCGATGATGAATTTGGTCGTATCCGGGATCTCCTCGCGCATGGCCTGCCGGATGAGCGCGTCCGTCCGGGTGTCGACCGCGGAGGTCGAGTCGTCGAAGATCAGCACCTTCGGCTTTTTCAGCAGCGCGCGCGCAATACACAGCCGCTGCTTCTGCCCGCCGGAGACGTTCGTGCCGCCCTGCTCGATATAGGTGTCGTATTTGTCCGGGAAGGTCTGGATGAATTCGTCTGCGTGCGCGATCTGGCACGCGTGCAGCATTTCCTCGTCCGTCGCGTTGGGGTCGCCCCAGCGGAGGTTCTCCTTGATGGTGCCGGAGAAAAGGACGTTTTTTTGAAGCACGACGGAGACCTGGTCGCGCAGCGACGTCAGATCATAGTCGCGCACGTCGATGCCGCCGACCTTGACCGTTCCCTCCGTCGCGTCGTACAGACGGGAAATGAGCTGGATGAGGCTCGTCTTCGAGGAGCCGGTACCGCCGATGATGCCGACCGTCTGCCCCGCCTTGACGTGCAGGTCGATGTGCTCGAGCGCCATACGCTCCGCGTGCGCAGAGTATTTGAAGCTGACATTGTCGAAATCGACGCTGCCGTTCGGGACGGTGTGGACCGGGTTCTCGGGGTTATGCAGATCGCTCTGCTCGTCGAGCACCTCACAGATACGCTTTGCCGAGGCGGATGCCATCGTGATCATGACAAAGACCATCGAGAGCATCATCAGGCTCATCAAAATCTGCATGGAATAGGTGATCATGCTGGTCAGCGAGCCGACGCCGAGATAAGTCCCATTCGAGCCAATGATCAGCTTCGCCGCGAAATAGCTCACCAGGATGCGGCACGCCGCGATGCAGAAATTCATCAGTGGGCTGTTGAGGGCAAGAATTTTTTCCGCCTTCAGGAAGTCCTTGCGCACGTCGTCCGACGCGGCTGTCAGCTTCTGGATCTCATAGTCCTCGCGCACGAAGCTCTTGACGACGCGCATCGCCTGCACGTTTTCCTGTACGGAGTTGTTGAGGCGGTCGTATTTTTTGAACACCGCGCGGAACAGCGGCATCGCCTTTTTTGCCATCAGCAGCAGCCCAAAGCCGAGGACCGGAATGACGCCCGCGAAGACGAACGCGAGCTGCTTACCGACGCGGATGGACATGACCGTCGCGATGATGAGCATCAGCGGTGCGCGCACCGCCATGCGCGTCATCATCATGAACGCGTTCTGGACGTTGGAAACGTCGGTGGTCAGACGCGTCACAAGAGAGGACGTCGAGAAGCGGTCGATGTTGGCAAAGGAATACTCCTGCACCTTATAATAGAGATCGTGACGCAGGTTCTTCGCAAAGCCGGACGACGCCGTCGCGCAGAACCACCCGGCGGCAATGCCGCACGCCAGCGACAGCATCGCCATCAGCAGCAGCTGCAAGCCGTATTGAATGATCAGCTCACGCCCACAGCCGTTCTGGATGCCGTTGACCAGCTTGGATGTAATCAGCGGGATCACGCACTCGCAGGAGACCTCGCCGATCATAAAGACCGGCGTCAGGATCGTCTGCGGCTTATACTCCCGGATCGATCCGGCAAGTCGTTTGATCATAGACTGGATTCCTCCTTCTGGATTTCTTCGTTCAGGTTTTCACACGCACGCTCGAGCAGCTCCGTCAGTGTCTGCTCCTCCTCCGGCGTCATGCCGGAGACCATCGTGCGCTCGACCCACTGGATGTGCTGCCAGATCTCCTTCTGGCATTCGCGCGCCTTCGGCGTCAGGACGACGCGCTTGCAGCGCCGGTCGTCCGAGTCCGGCTCCGCCGCGAGAAAGCCCTTCGCCTCCAGCCGCTGGATGATGCCGGAGACCGTCGGATGCGTCAGATTGAAGCGCTTTTCGATGTCCTTGGCGTAGACCGGCTCCTCCTCATGCTCGGAGAGATAGCGCAGGACAAAGGACTGCTGCCCGGTCAGGTCCAGCGCTGTCAGCTTGCGGTCGATCGCCTGCTTGATCAGCTGCCCCAGAATGCGCACCCGCATCCCGAGATGCCGTGTCTGCTCCATTTGCTCACCCCCGATTACGTCGCACGCGACATATATTACGTAGCATGCTACATTTTATCAGGATTCTAAAAAAAATCAAGCCGCAAAACGCACAAGAAGCGTCGTCCAGCGGCTTGGTTTTTGTGTAAAATGCGCATGGCTCAGAGCCGCTCCAGCAGTGTCTGCATCCGCAGCGCGCCGCGCCGGATGGCGCGGTCCAGAAGCGCAAGATTTTCCTCGGAATGCTCCACCTCTTTGGAATAGAGGCTGCACAGCGCGCGCAGCTCCTCCGGCGTCTGCATCCCGTTTGCGCAGAAAATGCGGCTGATCGACAGCACATGAAAGACGCACGAGCAGGCGCGCGCCAGAAGCGCCCCGTCGACCGATGCCTTCAGGAGGTATCGGAATAGAAAATAGACCGTCAGATGCTCCAGCGCGGCGGAATGGCGCTCAAAAAACGCCTTGTCCGGGCGCTTTGCGTGCGCACAGCGCTCGAGATACGCGGGAAAGTCTTCCGTGAGATGCTCCATATTGCGCAGCAGAAGCCACGCGGGAAAAAAGCGTGCGCCGTCCCGGCGCATTCTCCGCAGGCGCAGAAGCTGCCGCTCCTGCACGCCCCGCATCTGAAAGCGCGCGCAAAGCGGTTCTATGCGCGCATACTGTTCTGCGCCGATCGCATCCTGTGCGCGGCTGCACAGCAGGAGCAGCAGTGACAGCCGGTCGCGGATGTGGCGGCTTCGGTCCTGTACCAGCGCGAGCGCCGCCTCGCGGACCGCGCGGACGGCGAAATAGCGCTCCGGGTCGAGCGTGTTCGGCGTATCTACCGTCTGCTCGGTGTCGCGTGTCAGAAATTGGATCGGTCCCTCATGCTCCAGAAGCAGCCGCGCCGCCTCGGGGCAGGAAATGCTGAGCGTGATCTCCTGCGTCGCGCCGTACTCCTCGACAAAGCGTGGATGGCTCGCGCATATCTTGCATAGCCCCTTTTCGCCGTATGCCGCCTGAAGCGGGCACAGCCCGTCTGCGGTCAGAAGGACGCATTTTCCTTCCTCATTCAGCCGCAAGCAGATCTCGCCGTCCGGCTGACGGACGAACGCATCGCGCAGCCGCTCCCCCAGCGCACCGGAGACCGTTTTGTAAAATTCGAGCGCCTCACGGTCGACCACGACCTCCCAGTCCTTACAGCAGGTGTCCGGACAAGCGCCCGCAAGGCAGTGAAATGACGGATAAAAATCCGGATAAACCTGTTTCATGCTCCTCGCCATCCCTTCAAACAGAAGCCATCATACACGATGCGCGGCAGTTCGTCAATATTGCTATTTCCCCGCCGCTGTGATATATTATCAATAATATGTCGAAATTTGGAGGACAGAATGAAAGCGATCAAGCGAATCTATCTGCACAGCACGTACATCATGCTCGGCGTGCTGCTGCTTCTGATGATCGCGGGCTCCATCTGGGACCTGCCCATCTCAAAATTCCTGTATCCCGGTCATGAAAACAGCTTCGGGCAGTTCTTCGCCGCCTTCGGAGAGCTTCCCGCATTCCTAGCGCTCAGCTGCGCGGGCGCGCTTCTGCTCGTCTACCGAGAGCGCATCAACCCCTCCTGGAGCGCGCTGATCGCCGCCTGCGGTGCGGCGCTCATCGTCATGGGGCTCGTGCTGACCGTGCATGAGGCGACCGACAACGTCGCCGCGCTCCCGACCTGGGTCGCTCTGGTCGTTGCGCTCTTTACGGCGCTCGCCTCCGGTGTCGGCGTGATCTACTATGCGCGCGCCGCTTCGGCGAAGACGGTCCTGCGCTTCTGCCTGACGCTCGTGATGGTCTCCATCGGGACCATGCTGCTCATCAACATCATCAAGGTCCCCTGGGGGCGGGCAAGAATGCGCCTCATCGCCCTGACCGGCAACGAATCCTATTTCAGCCCATGGTGGCAAGCCGGGAGCGAGCTGAAAAAGAAGCTCGTTGCCGACGGCGTTTCCAGCGATGAATTTCGCTCCTTCCCCTCCGGGCACACCGCCTGCGCCGCCTGCGCGATGCTGCTGGCGCTGCTGCCGACGCTCAAGAAGGGCGCGACGCGGCGGATCCGTATCTTGTTCGCAGGCGGCTGCCTCTGGTGCGCCGTGACCGCGTTCACTCGGCTTCAGATGGGCGCGCACTTTCTCACGGATGTGACGATGGCGTGGCTCATCGCGCTCGGAATGTGCGTGCTGAGCGTGTATCTGTTCTATTTCAATCAGAGGTTCTTCGGCTGGCTCTGGACCGCGATCTCGGAGGCACAGAATCCGTTTTCCCCGAAAAAAAGCGCGAAGCGCGAGTGACATTCCGCGCCCGGAGAAAAACTATTTGGAAAGGACGATGTATCATGTGGCGTCTGCCGGACGATCAAAGCAAGCCCATCATCACAGCCGCTGAGCAGATCGAAAGCGCACATTTGAGCCGCCCGATGGAACTTCCGGAAACGGCGATCGTTTTCTTCATGCGCAAGGGTCCGGTCTATCTGACGCAGGACTATGACACCGTGGAGCTGCCGGAGCCTTTTCCCTGCTTTCTGAACCGGCGTCCGATCTGGCGCATGAGGGATCTTCCGATCTGCTTTTTATACGGCGGCTCCGGTGCGCCGCAGGCGGCGGATACGCTTGAGACGCTTGCGGCGCTGGGGGTGAAAAAGATCGTGGCTGCCGGGATGTTCGGCGCGTTTTCAGAGCTGGTCCATCCGGGGGACATCGTACTTCCGGAAAGGTGCTTTGTAGAAGAAGGCACCTCGCTGCATTATTACAGCGCCATTGACGCCGCAGAGCCGGACCGTGACCTCCATCAAAGGCTCGCGATGTACCTGCAAAAGCCGGTCTATCCGATCGTTTCGGTGGACGCGGTATACCGCCAGACCTTCCGCAAGGAGGCGCTTTGGCGGGAAAAGGGCGCGGTCGGAGTCGATATGGAGACCTCCGCCGTGTTCAGCATTTCGCGCTATCTTGGTCTCCGCGCGGCAGCGCTTCTAATCGCGTCGGACGTTCATCCGCTTGCCCCGGACGCGCCGAAATGGGAATGGGTCATGTCCGGGGATATGCGCCATACGCTCGCGGAGCAGAGCGTTCTGGCGGCGAAAGAGCTCCTTGTGTAATACATGATCTCGTTTACAAAATCCCTCCGTATGTTCTCATACGGAGGGATTTGAGCTTGTCAAAAAAGTCATTTTGACAAGCTCTCAAACGGAAAACGCTTTGCTGGTTTTCCGTTTGAAAAAGCCGCGTGCTGCCACGCGCATAATTTGTGCGCTGTTGGCGCACAAATTTCGCACGCGCATCACGTAGAGTGTTTTGTCTGATGTAAACGCCATCAGACAAAACGGATTCACATTTTATTCCGCCGTGCGCGGCGGAACTCTACAAGGTTCTTTGACAGTCTGAAAGCCCTCCGTATGTTCTCATACGGAGGGCTTTCTGTCTTATATTATAGTTTTTTACTTTTTCAGTGCGTCCAGGACCGCCTTCGGCATGGAGACCTCGCGTTCGGAGAACACAATGCGCGCGCCGACGCTCGCCGAAACATCCGTGAGCACAACGTGCAGCGCACCGCTGCATGAGATACGCAGCTCCGTCAGCGAACCGCCGCACATCTCTGCTTCCAGCGTCCCATCGGTCAATGTCACGCTCTGTGACTTCAGGTCCGGGGCGATCGTATAGGCGATCTGTTCCATCGCGTCCTCGTCGAGCGCAAGCGTATAGACCGCGCGGTCTTCGATGCGCTTGCACTCTGCGCTGCCGTTGAGCATGATTTGGTACGCAAGCTCGAGCACCTTCGCCGAATCGAACAGTGACTGCGCATTGGTCGTGACCGCGCGCCCGGCTTCATCGCAGAGCTTTTCACCGGAAAAATAAATGGAAGAAGCGTTTTTGGAGATTTTGCTGATGCTCTGTCCGGAGACCTTCTGGCGGTCGAGCCGGAGCGTGTCGCTCACCAGTACCGGACCGCAGTCTGCGGAGAGCGTCAGGTCCGCAGACCAGCTTTCCTTCCCTTCCAGCTCCGCCCACGCCTTCAGAAGTTCAAAACCATCCGCCGAAAGCGTTGCCGCGCCCTCCGTTTTTCCAGTCAGGACCGCGCTGCGGACTGCCTCCGGCAGTTCCTGCCCGGCGCCTGCGCTTTGAAAGGCAGCCTCTGCCGTCAGCGTCAGATCAGACGCCTCGGAGCGAAATCGGAGCGCACTGAGCGCACCGTCCTTCTCTACCGCGTCCAGCTCCAGCTCGGAAAGCGAGAGTCCATAGCCTTCCGCGTCAGGCAGCAGGATCTCCAGCAGCGACTGCGCGTCCTCACCGCTCACGGAAAAGCTGTAGATGCTTTCCGCACCGCTTTTCTGCGAGGATACCTCGACCGTGCGGCTGAGCTCCGCCGCCTTCGGCAGCAGCGCTGTATAATCCGGGCACATTCCGCCCGTGAGAAAGGCGCGCCCGTTTTCCAGATAGACCGTGTCGTTCGCGTAGTACAGCTGCACGCCGTCCAAATCGACGCAGGCGACCTGCTTACCGTCGACATTGACCGTCGTGACGAACGCCTCGGTGTGAAGCTGGCTATCGTCGGAGGTGAGCTCCGCCGTCAGCCGCATACTGAGCGATTCCCTCTGCGCCTCGGCATGGATGACGCGGTATGCCTGCAAACCGGTACGGACATCCGATCTCAGGAAGAAGACCGCCGCTGCGGCTGCAAGCAGCACTGCGGCTACGATCGCAACGATCCACCAGCGGAATTTCTTCTTCGGCTTGACCGCGACCGCCGTACCGCCGCCCTCACGCAGGAGGCGCAGCTCCTCCTCCGCGCGCGCAAGGCGCTCCTCTGCCGAGCGTGCACGCTCCAGAAGCGCCGCGTCCGCCGGTGTACTTTCCGCCGCTAAAGGCTGCGCTGCGGCTTCTGCCGTTTCTTCCGGTTCTTCCTCCGGCGCTTCCTTCGGCTGCGCCGCTGAGCGCTTCGCCCGCTTTATGAGCTTCCGGATGAGCAGGATCACGAAGACCGTCAGCCCCGCCAGCAGCAGGACGAGCAGCGCCCAGACCCACCAGATCGTCACAGAGCGCACGACTGCGATGCGGGCACTGGTGCCCGCGACGTCAAAGGTCATGTAGCTTCCGAACGTCGTAAAATCCGTCTGCTCCCAGACGCCGTCATGGCTGACGTAGAGCCTCAGGTGCGCGCTCTCGCCGTCGGGCGGCAGATAGCGCAGCGTATGCGTCTTCGCGCCGTCGTCCGGAAGCTCGACCAGCCAGTGTTCCACATCGTCCCAGTTCATCTGCATGATGGAGAAATCGCTCGTGCCAAAGGTCGAGCAGTAGCCGGAAATTCGGTTCCCAAGGCTTCCAGAGCGGATGTGGAACGCCGTCGGGGTCAGCGCCTCGGAGGTGATCGTGATCGTATCGTCCTCGCGGAAGGTGCCCTCCGCCATCAAAATCGCTCTTCCATCCTCGCGCACGGCGGCGGAGGCGATGCCGGGATTATAGGGAGTATAGACCGCCGTGACGGTCGTGTCAAAATGCAGCTGCTGAAGGTCCGTGCGGTCCCAGCTCGCGATGCAGCCCTCCTTCTGCGGAAGCGACGGGAAGTCGTCTGCGTCGAACGAATCGCCGTAGGAAAACTGCATTGAGAAAACGACCTCATCGTCCGCAACGAAGGACAGCGTGAACACGCGCATGGCTTCCGGGAGGTCTTCAAGCCTCGACAACTCCTCAAAGCTGACCGGCTCCGCCTTCCCGGCGTAGCTCTGGCGGTTGATGCCCGCAAGCGTATCGCTCAGATAATAGTTTTCCAGGAACGTCCCGGCGTCCGCGCCGGAGATCGCGCCCGCATACTGATGGCAGCCGGATATCTCCGGCTCCGCGTAGCAGCCCGCGACAAGGCTTCCGTCACCGCTCGCGTCCTGCTCCACGCCGGAGCCGACAATGCCGCCGACGTATTTCTGACCGCTCAGCGCCGTTTTCGCAAAGCAATACCGAACCGTCCCGGCGCTTACACCGGCGATGCCGCCAACGTAGCTTCCGCTTTCGCTGGCAACCTTGCCGTAGCCCTCGCAGTCGGTGATCAAACCGAGGTCCATTCGACCGCAGATCGCGCCGGCGTAGCTGCGCTTGCTCGTCACACCGGAGGTGCTGACGCAGGACTGAAGGACCGCCTTGTACTCATACTGGCGGCGATACCCGCCGGAGAGATCGCCGGAAACGTCGTCCTCCGGGTCGAGCGCGTACTCGATCGCCATCGAGCCCGCAATGCCGCCGGAATTGATGTCGCCGTAGACCGCGCCGCTGCTCGTGCAGCCGTAGGTCTTGCCGAGGGTGATCGCGTCCACGTCTGTGGCGGAGGCGTCGGTGATGATATTGGACGTTCCCTGCTCGGCTTCGGAGACGGCGTCAAAGATCGTATCGGAGAGCTCCGAGAACTTCGCGTTGATCTTCCGCACATCCTCTGCCGCAGTCCCGACCGCACCGCTCATCGCGCCGCTGAGTAGGCTCAGCTGGCTTCCGATGCCGCTCACAGCGGAGCTCAAGCCGCCGAGCTCCGGCGCGGCGACGATCTGCGTGGTGGCATCCAAACCGCCGCTGGCTTCGCCCACGCGGTCGATGATTCCGTCGAGTGAAACGTCGCTGAAATCGACGTCCAGATTTCCCGGCTCGCGACCGATCGTGACCGAGCCATCGTCATTGCCGGAGATCGTGAGACTTCCGCCGTTATGATTTGCATCTGCCGTCCCGTCAAGAGCCGCACCGATGTTGGTCGTGCTGCTGCCTGCCGCATCGCCGCGGACCGTCGTGCCGATGTCTGCCGTCAGGCGGAGATTCTCCGCCTCCTGCATCGCAGAGTTTACATAACCCGATATTCCGTTCAGCCGCGCACCGACGCCTCCGGCGCTGCCCTCGGCGTGGTCCGCCGCCTGATTGACGAGCTCACTGAGCTCGTTCAGCTGCGTTTCGAGCTTATTCATCGTGCTCTCCGACAGCTGCATCTGGATATACGGCTCCATCTGACCGACGATGCCGCCGACATCCTTACGCCCGGACACCGCCCCCTCGTTGCTGCACTCGCGAATTTGCCCGCAGCTTCTGCCGGCGATGCCTCCGACGTTGTAGCCGATGTGCTCATGCCCGATCGCCGCATCGTTCGTACAGCTGAAGATCGTGCCGGAGGAATATCCGGCAATGCCGCCGGAATCCGTTGCGACGTTCGCCGTATCCATCTGCGTCAGATGCGCAAGGTCGAGCGAAAAGTCCAGATTCAGGCTGCTCAGATCGATGCTCGGGTCAACGCTTTCGATGTTGACATACATATGGTTGCGGCAGGAGGCGATCAAGCCAAGGTTACAGCCCGCAATGCCGCCGTTGCGGTTCTCGCCGAAGAGCGCGCCGGAGGCTTTGCACGAGCGGATCACGCCGCTGGCGTTGTTCTGACCGGCGATGCCGCCGACGTTTCGCTTGCCGCTGACCGTCCCGGAAAAGCTGCATCCCGTGATGACGCCGTAGTTTTCACCGACGATGCCGCCGATCGACTGTGTGTCGCCGCCCGGCGCGACCGCGCCCTCCACGTTCAGATTCCGGATAACGCCCCCCTTCTGCAACACGCAGAACAGACCGGTCGGCGACGCGCTGTCGCTGATGCTGAGCCCTCGGATGGTATGGCTGCCGCCGATGAAGGTCCCGCCGAAGACGGGAATGGGCTCAAAGTCCGTGTCCTCCAGAGAGAGATCGCAGTCGAGAATGAAGCGCTTTCCCTGCGACCAGGAATCCAGCGTGCAGTTCTCCGCAAATTCCAGAAATTCCTCGGTGCTGCCGATGTGGACCGTCTCTTCGACTGCCTCTTCAGTCGTCTCGGAAGCAGTCTGCGTATCGACGCTTTCTGTTTCCGCTTCCGCCGCCGGCTCTGCGTCGTCGCCGACCGCCCAAACCGCGCCAGGCAGTGCCAGCGTCAACGCCAGAGCGCAGGCGAGCAGCCATGCAAACAGCCTTCTGAACAACAGCTTACTCTTCATTCTGCTCCGCCTCCTCTCCTGCCGAGCCGGATATCATGCTCACATCTATATCGCCGTCCACGGTCGCGCGCAGCATTCCGCGCACATTGCCGTTGATGTGTCCGTTCACCATGCCGTTGATCAGGATCCTTCCGCTCATGACCTTATGCTCGCCGACCGCGATGCCGGGCACCGAGAACGACGTCCGGTCCACCACGCCGCTGCCGATCAGCAGGATCTGCGGCAGGACGAACATGACAAGGAAGATCGAGATCACCGTGCCGCGGCCAAGGCTCTCGCCGATGCCGGCGATGACCGGCTCAGAGGTCATGCTGCCGATCAAAAAGCCGCTGATGGACATGATCGCACCGGAGGTGATGATCGTCGGGAAGGCGAAGTTCATGGTCTCAATGATCGCGTCGCGATGGTGCATTTTACCCTTGAGCTCCTGATAGCGGCTCGCGATGACGATCGCGTAGTCGATGTTCGCGCCCATCTGGATAGAGCTGACGATCAGATAGCCCAAGAAGAAGAGGTATTTGCCCGTAATGGTCGGGATGGAGAAGTTGATCCAGATACTGCCCTGAATGACCAGAATGAGCAGCAGCGGCATTCCCGCCGACTTAAACGTAAACAGCAGCACCAGCAGCACGATCAAAACCGAAACGATGCTGACGACGGTGTTATCTACCGCGAAGGACTTCTCAAAGTCATACTCGTTCGTCGAGTTGCCTGCAAGATAGACCGGCTCGTCGGGGTAGTATTTCTCCGCGATCTCGCGGATGGTATCTGTAAAGGCGTAGGTCTCGTCGCCGCTGGTCGGAAGATTCAGATAGATCAGCATCCGGCTGTAGTCATCGCTTTGCAGCTGGTTCTTCGCGCTGAGCATCTGGACCTTCGCGTCGGAAAGCAGCTGCATCTGCTCATCCTCCAGCGTCACGACGCCGGAATCCAGCTGGTCGCACACATACAGCAGCATATCGATCAGCGGGACCTGATAATTTGAGATATTTCCGGCAAAGCGCCCGATCTCGTCGTTTTCAACGGCATACGCCGCGTATACGACGGTCGCCAGCTCATAGTCGAGATTTGCCAACTCCGCGAACTGACGCGGGCGCAGCTTGTCGGCGAGCATATAGCCGTCCATCGCCTCGATGTTGGTCATCCCCATCGTGCTGTCGACCTCGTCATACGCCTCCAGCTCCTGAAGCAGCGCCTTTTCCTTGTCGTAGCTCCCTGCCGGGACGACGAGCGCGACCATGTTGGTCTGGCGGAAATTGTCCTCGATCATCTGCTCCGCGAGCTGCGTCTCGTTCATCTTCGGCGTCGAGAGGATGCTGTAGCCGTAGGCAAACGGGCAGTTCGAGGAGACGCGGAAGCCCACGATCACGAGCGCCACGAATACGACCGGGACCAGAAAACGCGTCGCGTAGTCGATCTTCCCGACAAAGGGGATCTTCGGCACAAAGCTCTTGTGCCCGGTCTTATCCATCAGCGGTCCAAACAGGACCAGAAGCCCCGGCATGACCAGGAACGCCGACAGCAGCGCGAACGCGATCGACTTGATGAGGCAGATCGCCATATCCGGACCGAGCCGGAACTGCATGAACAGCATCGCGATCAAGCCGCCGACCGTCGTCAGGCAGCTCGAGCCGATCTCCGGGATGGACTTGGACAGCGCGACAATGACCGCCTCGCGGATGGGAAGCAGCCGGTGCTCCTCCTTAAAGCGGTTGCAGAATATGATCGCGTAGTCGATCGACAGCGCGAGCTGCAAAATACTTGTAACAGAATTGGAGACGAAGGAAATTTTACCGAGCAGATAATTCGTGCCCTGATTGAGCACCAGCGCCACCACAAAGGTCAAAATCAGCACCGGCACCTCGCCATACGTCTCAGAGGTGAACAGCAGCACCGTCACGATGACGATCGCGACATAGACCATGATGATGTTGATCTCGTGCTCGATGGTCTCTTCCTGCGTGTTGCCGAGCTCCGTCTTGACGAAGACATCATAGGACGAGAGAAGGTCGCGCACCGCCTGCAAGGAGGTCAGGCATTCTTCATCATCCTCGCTGTAGTCGAACGTGATCGAATAGAGCGCGGAGAGGTTGTTGTAATGCTCATTCGTCTCGTCATAGCTGATCATCTGCACGCCCTTGATCTGCGCGATCTCGTCGCGAAGCTCCGCAGCCTGCTCCAGCGTGACGTTCGACACCATGACCTCCGCCGTGCCGTAGGTCGTGAAGTTGTCCTCCATGACGTTAAGCGCCTGCTTGGTCTGCGAATCGTCCGGCAGATATGCCGTCAGGTCACTTTCCACCTCCACCCAGCTGCGGGAGAAGGCGGAAAAGATCAGCAGAATGATGACGAGCAGAAAAATCAGATTCCGCTTGTCTACAATGAATGTGGAGACCTTTTCCAGAAAGGAACTTCCGGATTCCTGCGTCTGCGTTGCGGGATTACTCATAGTCTCTGACGCTCTTCCTTTCCTGTCGTAATTTCAGTCCGCCGCATACGGCTGACTTGCTCTTTTTCTATCGCGTTATATTATACATGATTCTCTTTTCCGAGGCAAGCACCATACAACGCTGTATGCGTGCTTTCTTAAAAATCCAATCCATTTTAGCATTGGTTTGACGCTTGCGCCACTCTGCTTGCGTTTTCTCTGCGCAAATTTGCGCAAGCTTTGAAAAATACGCAAAAGCGGCTTCCAAAGAAGCCGCTTTCACATCCGTTATTCCGGTGTCATCCAAAATCGCCGAAGGACTCGCCGTCTGTCTCCTCATCGCCGTACTCGTCCCAGCCGTTGGACGCCGCCTCGAACGCCTCGATCTCGTCCTCGCCCGGGCGCTCGTCCAGCGTCACCGTGACCTCAAGCTCCGCGCCCGCGCGGAAGAGCTCGACCTTGACGCGGTCTCCCGCGTGCAGCGCGCGCAGCGCGACGAGCAGCTCGTTGGTGCTCTCGATCGGCGTTCCGTCGATGGAAAGAAGAATATCGCCCTCCTGGATCCCCGCCTTTTCCGCGCAGCTTCCGGGACTGACGCTCTCTACGCGCGGTCCGACCGGCAGACCGTATTCCTCTGCCAGCACCGCATGGACATCGCGCACCGTCACGCCGAGATAGGCGCGCCCCTGTACATGACCGTACTGCTGAAGGTCATAGGCGATCTCCAGCGCATCCTCGATCGGGACGGCAAAGCCGATGTTCTCAATGGTCACACCGCTGTTGCTCTCGCCGAAATATTTCGCCGCCGCGATGCCGACGACATTGCCGTTCATATCCAGCACCGGACCGCCGGAATTGCCGGAGTTGATCGGCACATCCATCTGAAACACGTGCAGAAGTCCTGTCTCGACCTCGATCTCGCGGTCAAGCCCGCTGACATAGCCGTGCGAGAGGCTGAACTCAAATTCTCCGAGCGGATAGCCGAGCGCCACGATCTCATCGCCCACCGCGAGCGAGCCTTCTTCGGCAACGCTGACCGCCGTCAGCCCCTCTGCCTCGATCTTCAGAAGCGCAATGTCGCTGATCTCATCCGCGCCGACGATCTGCGCCGGATACTCTTCGCCATTGCGGAGCGTCACGATCGGTCCGTCCGTCGTCAGGACCAGATGAGCGCTTGTGAGGATATAGCCGTCCTGCGTCAGAATAAAGCCGCTTCCGATGCTTCCCACGTCGACCTCTTCGCCGTTCGCCGCGACCATCTGCGGCGCGTCCACGATGACGACGCTGTCCGCGCTGCGCGCGTAAACCTCCGCCGGGGTGAGCGTCTTATCGCCCGCGTTGGACGGAAGCTGCTCCGGAAGCGGGTTTTTCACGACTGAAAAGGGCTTTTCCTCGTCGGTCTGCGCATTATTCTCGGATTCGTCCGGCGTCTCCTGCTCCGTTTCGGAGGCAGGCTGCTCGGAAAGTGTCTCCTGCCGCGCGGCATTCTGCGCCGAGATCGCGCGGATCGCCGCTGTCAGCGCGGAGCCGCCGATCGCCGCGACGAGCGCGACGGCCGCCAGCAGCAGAAAAATTCTCTTCCGCGTCTTCTTGTCCGGTATTTCAAAGCGGTCGCCATCCTGCGGGCGCTGCTGCGCCGGGGTCGGCTCCGACTCGCTCTCAAAGCGGAACTGCATCTGTTCGTTCTGATCTTCCATGCTTTTGCTCCTTTTCAGCGGCGGTTTTGAATCATGTGTGCGCATCATCTCGAATCGCCGCCCGAATGATGACATTTTACAGCATTCGAGCCGAAACATCAAGAGGCTTTCGCCGCCGGCGGCGAAATGTGCGCATCTCCCCCGCTGCGTCTGCGCGCCTTTCTGACACGCACGCACAAACGTTCACAAAAGGTTCTACTTTCGTTCACAGTTCGGACATGATTTCATATTATCTTATACTTGGAAATCAAGTTTTCCTCTTTTTCTTTCTCTTTTTCTTTTCTAACACAGCGCCCCGCAGCTTCGGCTGTGGGGCGCTGTGCGTTTTTCGGAGCATTATGTACGCGGAAAGCACCTCCCGCGATGCCGCGGGAGGCGCCGTTTACACAGGGTGCATCTTTATTTCGTATACTCAAACTCGAAATCGTAGATGCTGACGGTGTCTCCGTCCTCGATCCCCATTTCCTCGAGACGCTCAAACAGACCGCTCTTGCGCAGCTGCCGGTCAAAATACATCCGCGACTCATAGTCGTCAAAGTTGATGTCATTGAGCAGCTTCACGATCCAGGGACCGGAAACCTCCCAGAGATCGTCATGCTGCTCGATCTTCAGCTCCTTTGCATCTCCGGCTTCCGCAAGCGGCTTGACATACTCCGGCTCGTAGTAGACGACCGGCGGAAGCTGCGAGAGCTTCCCCGCGATGGTGCGCATGAGCTGCTTCGTCCCGGCGGTCGTCGCCGCGGATATTTCGTAGAACTCGTAGCCCTTCGACTCTACATACGCGCGCAGGCGCTCGAGGTTGTCGCTCTCCGGCGGGAGCAGATCGATCTTGTTCGCCGCGACGATCATCGGGCGCTTTGCAAGGTCTTCGGAATACTGCGCAAGCTCCTGATTGATCTTCTCAAAGTCCTCGATCGGGTCGCGGTCCTCGCTGCCGGAGACGTCCACGATGTGGACAAGCAGACGGCAGCGGTCGATGTGTCGCAGGAAGTCATGACCAAGCCCCGCGCCGTCCGACGCGCCCTCGATGATGCCGGGGATATCCGCCATGACGAAGGAAACGCCATCGTCGATGTAGATCACGCCAAGATTCGGATAGAGCGTTGTGAAGTGGTAATTCGCAATCTTCGGATGGGCGTTCGAGGTGACGGACAGCAGCGTCGATTTCCCGACGTTCGGAAAGCCCACCAGACCGACGTCCGCCAGCAGCTTGAGCTCCAGGATGACCTCATGCTCCTCGCCGGGGAGCCCCGCCTTCGCAAAACGCGGGACCTGCCGCGTCGGCGTCGCGAAGTGCTGGTTGCCCCAGCCGCCGCGTCCGCCCTTACAGAGAACATAATCTTCCGACGTGGACATATCCCGGATGACCTCGTTCGTCTCCGCGTCGCGCACGACGGTACCGCGCGGGACCTTGATGATCATATCCTCGCCGCGCTTTCCCTTGCAGCGCGCGCCGCGCCCATCCTCGCCATTCGGTGCGGTGTACTTGCGCTTGTAGCGGAAGTCCATCAGTGTGGACAGGTTGTCGTCCACACGCAGAACGATGCTTCCGCCGTTGCCGCCATCGCCGCCGTCGGGTCCGCCCGCCGCAACGTATTTTTCTCGGTGAAACGCGATCGCGCCGTTGCCGCCGTTGCCAGCCTTGACGTAAATTTTCGTCTTATCAATAAACATGAGGCTCCTCCTCTGTTTGTAAGGATTTCATGGTGTTTTTCCAGATTCCCGGATAGTTCTCCTGATAATAGTGCGCACAGTCGGAATCCGGGCTCTTCCAGAGCTCTTTTTTCCGGATCTCTCCGGAAATGACCTTTTCCAGCCAGGCGCGTTTCTTTGCGAATCTCTCCGGTTCGGATGTAAAATGCGCGTAACCCAGCAGCAGGATATTGCCCGCCTCCTGCTCGCGCAGGAAGGCTTTATAAGCATCTGGGATATACTCCGCTCCGATCACGCGGACAGGCTGCGCGGATACGAGCTCGTTTGGAATTTCCGTCTTTTCATAATCCCCTTCTCCGCAGGTGTAGAGCCAGCCGGATTTTCCGGCGTAGAGCTTCTTCAGCGCATCGGGGAACGGATCGTCGAAATACAGCTCGCCGTGCCGGGTATAGCCGTATGCGTATTCATAGTTCCGGATGAGGTAGAACAGCGCCATAGCGCGCAGAGATGTCAGGCAGACCTGCGCGGGTTTGTCAAAGTATGGGGACCTTCTCGGCTCGAGCATTTGCAGACCGCCTGTCGGCGAGGCGTGATAATAGGTCACGGCGCGATCTCCCCTTTTAAGAAAAACCCCGAACGAGATCCGTTCGGGGTTTTGCAGCAAATTACTGTTCGGCGTAGACGGAGCACATTTTGCGATCCTTGCCCATGCGCTCGAACTTGACCTTGCCATCGATCAGAGCGAACAGCGTATCATCCTTGCCAATGCCGACGTTGTTGCCCGGATGGATGTGCGTGCCTCTCTGACGAACCAGAATGTTGCCAGCCAGAACGAACTGACCGTCTGCGCGCTTGGCGCCGAGACGCTTGGACTCGGAATCACGACCGTTCTTGGTCGAGCCGCCGCCTTTCTTATGCGCGAAGAACTGGAAACTCATTTTCAGCATATTGTTACACCTCCAAAACTTCGATAT
>CAKTVN010000005.1 GCA_934623545.1 uncultured Oscillospiraceae bacterium | reverse complement strand
GATGGAGACCGTACAGTTCTTTTCGCCGGCTGCCGCCGGCGCGGCGCAGCCCGCCAGACAGATCAGCGCCAGCAGCACCGCCGCGCATTTGCAGATTTTTTTCATTTCACCACATCCGTCATGTCATACAGCGCCGTTTTTCCGTCCTCCGCGCGCGCCAGCGCGGTCAGCGCGTAAAACGCCTGCTCGGTCGCCATCTGGTCGCTCTCGCCGCCCTGTGTGTGGGAAAAGCTCCCGTCCTCCAGCGCAAAGCGCATCAGCACATCGGAAAGCGTTGCACTGTTCTTGATAAAGCGCGCGTCGTCCATGGAAATTCCGAGTGCGCTCAGCGCGACGATCGCCTGCGCGACCGACTCGCTGCTCCCCTCGCCCCACGCGAGAAAGCCGCCGTCCGCTTCCTGCTGCTGCGCCAGCGCCGCGATGCCGCGGTCTGCCGCCGCCTGCGCCTCCGGCTGCGCAAGATGCGCCGCCAGCGCCTGAAGCGCCATCGCCGTCAGGTCCGCGTCCGCCGTCCCGGGCATCAGCCCCCAGGAGCCATCCTCGTTCTGCGCGTCCAGAAGCGCCTGTAAATACCGCTCGCGCACATCCGGCGCGCCGGTCTCGCTGTCCGCGACCGTATAATTGCCGCTGTCGAGCGCGATCAGCGCCCAGATCACGCCGTTGACGCCCTGTCCGGACACCCATGCGAAATCGCCGAGCGGCGCGGTCAGATCATAGTCTGCCGCATCTGCCGGGTCATGCCCCAGCGCCGTCAGCGCGAGGATCGTCCGGCTGTATTCCGTGCTCCGGCGCGTGTCCAGAACGCCCTGCTGCTCGTCAAGCCGCGCGCAGAGGCGGTCATAATAGCCCGTAAAATATGCCTCCGGGACCTCAAGCCCGCTTCGCGCGAGCCCGAGAACGCGCCATTCGCCGCCGACGGAGCCGGGCGCGGGCTCCGGCACGCTCTTTTGCAGATATGCCGCCGTTTTTTCCAGCGCCGTCTGCGGCGCGCCCGGCTTTTCCGCCGCCGCGCAGCCGCTGAGCAGCAGCGCGAGCGTCAGCAGCGCCGCAAGGCATCGAATTTTTCCGCTCATGCGCATTCTCCCGTCTGTCCGCATCATTCGCCTTCAGCCGGGAAGCGGCTGATGAGCTGTGCGATGCGCTGCTGAAGCAGCGTCACATCCGTCACATCGATCTTTCCGTCGCCGCTCACATCGGCATTCTGTATCTGGAACTTTGCCTGCTCCTCCGCCGTCAGAAGCTGCGCGATCCGCCGCTGAAGCATCGTCACGTCCGTCACATCGATCTTCCCATCTCCGTTCACATCGCCGTACAGGACTGTCGGCGCGTCGCCTGTGATGGTGAGCTTCAGAGTCGCCGTGGGGACTGTCGTGTCCACGTTCGTTGTCCAGACGCCGTCGACCTGCTGATCGTGATAGAGCACGTAGGGGAAGCGCACGGTGAACTCCGCATCCTGCGCGGTGAGCGCGTCCGTCGAATACTGCACATAGTCCGTCACATCGCGGCGGCTGCCGTTCGCATAGACCAGCTCCGCCTTCATGCCCTTCGCGTCAAATTTCTCGCCCGCGGCATATTCTGTCTTTTTCGGCTGCTGTGTGAGCTCCAGCTTCACCGACGGACCGAACGCCATCAGATAGCCGCTGTCGTTTTTGAAGTAGATCACGCCGTTTTCATCTATGACCGGCGAGCAGAGCGCGTACTGCGCGTGCCCGCGGCTCGGTGTAAAGAGGATGTACGGCGTGTTTTTTCCGTTCTCCACCGTCAGATAAGAGGGCTGCGTCTGCCCGGGCGCGTCCTCCAGAACGCGGAGCACGCCGGGGCTGTAGTTGTCAAAGAAATAGACATAGACCTTGCCGGTCTCTTTTTCATACGCCGTCGTCAGCACGCCGGAGGTCTGCGTATAGCCGCGCGTTGCGACCTTGTATGCGATCGAGTGCGTCGTCAGATCGATCACAGACAGGTTGTGCCCGGAGAATGTCATAAACTGACTTGAGCCGCAGACACCGACATAGGCGCGTCCGTTGTATACCACCGGCGTCGAGGTGCTCATCGCAGTCGTCGAGGTGCCGTTTGTCAGCTCGACCGTCCACTTGCTGCTCTCCTTCAAGTGCCAGCCATCTGCGGTTTTCTCTGTCTGCACGCTGCAGAACAAGCCGCCCTTGGTTGTGAAATAGAAGGCATCGCTGCCGCTGTCATAGCAGACCGTGCTGCGCACGTCGCCGCGAATTCCTGTCCAGATGTCCAGCTGCGCGCCGGTGTGTGCGTCCAGCATCAGGAGATTTCCGCACGCAGTCTGTTCCTTTTCACCCGCTCCGTTGTCCGTCCCGACCAGCACATAGTCCTCGCAGGCATACGCGCCCGCCCAGTAGAAGCCGCCCGGCTGCGTCCGGTACCAGGAGGCGGTCTTTTCCTCATTCGTTTTCTCCGGGTCCTCGTCGGTCAGCGTCAGGCAGACGAAATGCGCGTCTGCCGTTTCGCTGTTCCAGAAGCCGACATAGAGATAGTCCCCGCAGACCGCGATCGGGCAGACCGGCTGACCCTTCAGCGGGTCGTGATAGATCCAAAGCGACTCCAGCGTCTGCGCGTCGAACGCCTGAACGGTGCCCTCCGAAAGCGGGATGAGGATCATGCCGTCTGCGTAGGTGGGCGGGACCGTCGCGTGCGCGGAGCCGCGCTCCATCGTGCCCGTCGCCTTGATCTTGCCTGTGACCGCGTCGACCCGGTGCAGGCTCGTGCCCGCGTAGACGACCAGATCGCCGTCGACCAGAATGGGGCAGCCCGCCGCGCCGCCGGAATAGCCCTCGCCGACCTTTGTCGCCCAATAGAGCGTGCTGTCCTCTGCCTTGACCGGCAGCTTTTCCGTGCGCACGCTGTTGTTTCCGGCGTCGGTTTTATTGCCCTGCGCGTCATAGCTCGTGCCGCGGAAATCCGCCCAATGCGCAGAGACCGCCGTCCGCGCTGACGCCGGCGCCTGTGTCAGATCAAGCATTACCGTCGCCGTTCCGTCCGTGACCGGCGTGGAAGCATCGCCCGCGCGGAGCGTCAGCGCGCCCTGCTCGTCATAGTCCGAGACGATCGTCCCGCTTGCGCCCACATAGCCGGGCGCTGTGAGCGTATAGGCGTAGGGAACGCCTGCGGTCAGCGTATAGCCGCCCGCAGCATCCGGAAGGACCCGATTGCCGGAGCGCGCGTCCGTCACGAACAGCAGCGCGTTCTCCGGCTTCAGCTGCGGCTGAAGCACGAGCTGCGCAGACTTTTGAACCGTGACGCAGTAGACGCGCTCCGCGCCTTCTGCATAGTCGCACGTCACGCGCAGCTCGATCTTCGTCTGCGCATTCTCCAGCAAGACCTTCACACCTTCGTCGGAGGTCAGCTCCTGCTCGCCATACCAGACATGGTAGCCGTTCTTGCCCCCGTCGCGGTAGCAGCCCTTTGCGTCATAGCACTTCGGATAGACCGTCAGCTCCGACGCCGATGCCGGAACGTTCAGCGTATAGTCCGATACCGTCGCCGCAAAGCCAGCCGTGCCGGTCTGCGTCTGCGTCAGGGGCTGCGTCTCGCCGTCCAGCTCGATCTTCAGAGCTTCGAGCGAAAGCCGCCGCGTCAGGGTGATCACATAGTCCTGAGAATAGGTCACGGACTTCACCGTCCGGCTGCACCGGACCGTCAGGGTGTTGCCGCGCCCGCTGCGGTTCATCAGCAGCAGGGGCAGATTTTTTCCGCGTCCAAGCTCGTCCTTGTCCAGCGTCAGGTCCAGTGGCTTGTCATCATAGAGCGGGGCAAGAGAGAGCTGGCGGTAGTGTACGGAAAAGGTCGTCGCCGCGGTGTCTCCGTTCACCCAGATGCGGACGGAGTTCGGCGTATCCGGGACCACGGCGGCATAGGAATGCACCGCGCCGGAAAATACCGTGTCCAGCGTATACGCGCCCTTTGCGGTGCCGTCCGGTCCGAGCGCAAGCTCCGTGAGCCAGCCCTCGTCCGCCGCCTTCGGCGCAGTCACGGTCCAGTTCTTACTGCCGCTGTCCGGCGCGGTCAGCGTCTCGGACGAATGATAATACGTATCCCTGGTCGCAATATAGGTATACTGCGCGCCGGGGGTCAGATTGCGGTAGGTGTATACATTTCCGCTCTGTGCGCTGAGCGTCATTTCCGCCCCGGTCGCGTCAAGCAGCCGCAGCGTCACGCCCTCCGGCGCGGTCAGCTTCAGGGTGCTGACCGCCGTCCCGTCTCCGGCTGCCGCCGCGACGACCGTGCAAAGCACCAGCGTCACCAGCAGCAGCGCAAACCTGCGTATGCTCCGTTTCATCATCGGTTCTCCTCCTCAATACAGGCATCGCACGAAGCGCGCCCAAAGCCGCTTCGGCAAGCCGCATTTTTTCCTTACAAGCGTAATGCTGCGCGTCCAGAAGTCCCGCGCCCACTGCGCCTGCTCGGGCGTCATGGGGTGGCTGCTGAACAGCGCCTCGCCATTGAGCCGCGCCAGCTCGCCGAGTGCCTCGCCGTAGCCCTCCTCCAGCGCCTGCGCACCGCCGCACAGCGCGTACAGCGACCCGCCCGCACGCGAAAGCCCGAGCAGCGGCAGGAGCCGGTCCACCTCGTGCGTGACCCAGCCGACCGCCTGCGGCGGCGCGGCTTCAAGGTGCCGCCGTCTTCTGCGGCAGCTCCATGCGTACCGCAGCGCAAGCAGCGCCAGAAGCAGCAAAATGCTTCCCGGCACGATCAGCCACACCAGCGGCTGCGCCGTATGCGGCGCGCGGTCGGGCTGCTCGTCCTGCGGCGACTGCTCCGGCTGCTCATCCTGCGGCTCGCGCGCCTGCGGGAGCGACTGTGCGCCGTCCGTCTGCGTGCCGGAAAGCCCGAGCTGCGCGGAGGCTTCGGCAGAGAGCGCGCCAGAGACCGCGCCGTAGCCCGGCGTCAGCTCCATCGGGACCCAGCCGATCCCGTCCTGATAGACCTCGGTCCATGCGTGCGCGTCGGCTGCCGTCAGCAAGATCGCTTCACCCGCATTCGCGCGGTCTGCCGCCGCCTTCGTCAGCACGAAGCCCTCGGCATAGCGGGCGGGCACGCCGTAATAGCGCAGCGCCAGCGCCGCCAGCGTCGCGGTCTGATATTCCGTGCCCTTTGCAAGCGTGTCCAGCGGAAGCTCCGCCTCCGCCTCGCGCCCGATCACATAGCGGTCCAGAAAAATCAGCGCGCAGTCCTGCGCCTGCGCCGCCGTGAGTGTCTCCGCCGCGCCGTACGCCGCGCAGCACTCGTCCAGAAGCGGCTTCAGCTGCCCGAGCGCTTCGTCCGAAATGGAAAGGTCCAGCTCCCGCACGAGCGCGCGGTAGCTGCCCTCCTCAGAGAGATAGTCTTCCGCGTCCGGCTCCGCGCTGTAGTATTCGAGCGCGGCGCGCAGCGCCGTTTCCGGCTCCGCGAGCATCTCAAAGCGGTAGCTTGACGCGCCCCACGCGCCGGGTGCCGGGAGCGTCGACGACTCCAGTGATGTCTCCGTCAGCGTGCTGCCGCCGACCGTGCGCAGCGCATACGGCGTGTAGCAATAGGCGCGGCACGCACCGGTGTTTTCCACGAAAACGCTCTGCGTCTGCGCCGCCTGCGGCATGGCGTCCGCCGCCGCGGAAAGCTGCGTCTGCGGATAGAAGCCGCCGCGATGCAGCCAGTAGAGCAGCGCACCGTTTTCCATGAGCGTCTGCGTCTCCGGCGCGGTCCAGCCGCTGCCGGTAAAGGTGTCGCCGGTAAAGCCGCGCAGATAGAGCGCCGTGGGTGACTCCATCGTCACCTTCAGTGCCGGAGCTTCCGCGTTATTTTCCGGCAAATTCGTAAAATCCCCCTCCGGGAGAAGCCTTTCCTCTTCATAGCGCACTGCGTGTAATGACTGCTCCGCAGACGCGCTCCATGCGGAAAACGCGCCTCCGTCCCGCAGCGCCGGGACGGCGCAGAGCACCAGCGCCAGCAGCGCCGCCGCGAGCGTCACCGCGCCCTGCGCGCGCAGAAGCGTCCCGCTTCCGCCCGGCACGGGCTTGCCTCCGGCAAGCAGGAGCGCCGCCGCGAGCACGCACAGCCCCAGCGGCAGCGCGGCGTCCGCTGAATGCACAATACCTGCCACTGTCGCCGCGAGCACGCTCAACACGCCCGCGCAGAGCGCGCGATGCTGCTGCAAGGCGGCGGACAGGCAGCCGAGCAGCGCCGCCAGAAGGACGCCGAACAGCGCCGCGCTCTGCTGCGCCTCCGGCATCCGCAGAAAATAGCGCCCCAGCGCCGCGCCGAAAACCTCACAGGCGGAATTGTAGACCCGGCTCCAGCCGGACTGCATCTGCGCCCCAAAAATCACCGCCAGCAGCAGACACGCCGCCGGCAGCGCCAGCGCCGTCCACTTTGGCGCGAGCCGCGCCGCAAGGCTCTGCCATATAAGCGCCGCCGCGCCCGCGAGCAGACACAGCCAGCCGCAGACGCTCCAAACGCCGCAGACCGCCTGCATCAGCGCCGTAAGCGCCGAAAACAGCAGCGCCGCCCCGCTCAGCGCGGCAACGCCGCCGGGCGCGAGGTCCGGTCTGCGGCGGGAAAAGCGGATCGCCGCGTTTTGCGTATGTTTCATCGCTTTCCTCCTCAGACCGTGAGCTCCATCAGCTGCTCCGGATAATGCTCCATATCAAATGTGACCGCGCCGCTTTGCGCCGCGCCGTCCGCTTCGCAGAGCGTCGTCAGGCTGCCGAAGCGCTCCAATCCCGCGCCGCGCTCCGGCTGTGCGCCGGTCAGATAGACAATGTGGGAAAATGCGGCTGCGTGCTCGCTCCGGCAGAAGCGCTCCGCGCCGCTTTCATCCTCCGCGCTCGCGCGCGCAGAGAGCAGGCGCGGCAAAATGCCGCTCAGCTCGTCCAGATCGTGCAGCGGCTGCATGACAAGGCGCCCCTCCGCCGTGTCGTTCCATGCGAGGGTAAACTGCGCGCCCGCCTCCAGAAGCGAGCGGCAGAGCGTCACGATCACGTCCGCCTGCACGTCGCTCTGCGTCTCGCTCTCCGTCTGCGCCCGCTCCCAAAGCACTAAGATGGAGCGCTGCACCGGCAGCGAGGGCTCGCGGATGACGAGCCGGTCGAGCTTTTCCGAGAGCTTCCAGTGCATCTGGCGCAGGCTGTCGCCGGGCTGATAGTCGCGCAGCTGATAGACCTCGCTGAGATCGAAGCCCGGCTTTTCCTGCGAATAGGTCTCGTTGTCGTCCGGGCACCATGCGTCCTGCCCCACCAGCACCGACTGCGTGAAGGTCTTTGGCTGCACGGCCGTCCTTGCCTCGGCGGTGTCCCGCCATGGGATGCCGATCAGCCCGAACGGGTCATACAGGCGCACGCGCTGCGTCTGCACAAGGAGACTCCCGCAGTGTGCGCTCACAAGATCATATTCCGCCGTGTGCTTGCGCCCGACGGGCGCGAACGCGCGGACAAACAGCTTCTGTCTGCCTCCGGTGAGGCGGTTTTCCACACTCAGGCTGCATCCGATCAGACACAGCGGCAGAAAGCCGCTCTTTTCAAATTCCACGCCCAGCGTCCCCGGCGCATCCTTTTCCAGATTGACCGGCAGGCGCAGCTGCACACGCAGATGCCGCGCAGCCATCAGATGCAGCGGCACGCACACCAGCGGCGTCAGCAGCAGAAGCAGCGCCGCGGCGGCAGCCGGGATGCTTCCGCACAGGGCGCACAGTCCCACTGCCGCAAGCAGCAGCAGGAAATACACGATCCTCCGTCCGGTCATGCCTTTTTTTGCGCGCGCTCGGCGCGGATGACCGGCATTTCCACATCCTTCAGAACGCCCTGTACGATCGTTTCGGCGCTCTGCTCCATCATGCGCGCCTTGGTCGAAAGGATCAGGCGGTGGCAGCAGACATCGGGGAAGATCGCGGCGACGTCCTCGGGCGTCACATAGTCGCGATCCTGCACATAGGCATACGCCTTCGCCATCCGGCATACTGCCAGCGCGCCGCGCGGGCTGAGCCCGAGCAGGACCATCGCATCCCGGCGCGTCGCCTCGGCGAGGCTTGTCACATACTCATACACCGGCGTGCGAATTTCGACGTCCGCCGTCTCGCGCTTGAGCCGCTTCAGCTCCTCTGCGCTCAGAACGGGCGTCAGCCGGTCCAGCGGATTTTCCGTGTGGCGGTCGCGCAGGATGTCCACCTGGCTCTTAAAATCGGGATAGCCCATCGTCAGCCGGACCAGGAAGCGGTCGAGCTGCGAGTTCGGCAGCATCTGCGTTCCGGCGGAGCCCGCCGGATTCTGCGTCGCAAGGACGATGAACGGGTCCGGCAGCGGGTGCGTCTCGCCGTCGATGCTGACGTGTCCCTCCTCCATCGCCTCGAGCAGCGCCGACTGCGTTTTGCTCGAGGTGCGGTTGATCTCGTCCGCCAGAAGCAGATTGGTCATGACCGCGCCGGGCTTGTAGACCAGCTTCCCGCTCGCCTTGTCATAGACGCTGAAGCCGACGATGTCCGACGGCATCGTATCCGAGGTGAACTGCACGCGCCGGGTCTCAAGCCCCAGCACCCGCGCAAACGCCATCGCCGCCGTCGTCTTTCCGACGCCGGGGACGTCCTCCATCAGCACGTGTCCGCCCGCGAGGATCGCCATCAGGATGCGCTCCATCACCGCGTCCTTGCCGACGACCGCCGTCTCGACCTGCTGCAAAATCTCCTTGATCTTTTCACGCATTTTGCCTGTCCTCCGCTGTTTCTGTCTGTGTTTCTGTCTGTGTTTCTCTATGCTTCCGGGTTTGTGCCCGCGTCTCCGCCGGAGTCCTCTCCCGGGTCGGCACCGCCTGTGCCGGAGCTGCCGGAGTCTTCACCGGGATCTCCACCGGGGTCCGGACCGGGCGCGGGCTGGTCGGGGTTCTCCATGCCGCAGTGGATGCACTTGCCGTCCGCGCCGTATTCGTGCGGATAGCGGTCGGAGAAGTCGCCGGTGCGCACAAGCTCCGTGCCGCACTCCGGGCAGCGCAGCCATTCATGGGCGCAGTCGCCCGCCGTTACGACCGGCTCGCCGCCGCACACATCCGCGTGTGCGTTGCCGCAGACGCAGACCCAGTCATAGCCGTCCCACTGGAAGCTGTGCGCGCCGCGCGTATCGGGAAGCTCCTCCTCGCACTTCTGGCAGACCTGCCAGTGCTCGCGCGCGTCCGCCCACCAGACCGGCGTATGCCCGGTCGCGGGGGAGGGCTCCCGCTGCTCGTAGCCGCAGTCGACGCAGGTCGTGATCTTTTCGCCGTCTTCGGTACAGGTCGCCGTGTCCGTCGCCGGTCCGAAGCGGTGCGTCTCCAGCTCCTGCGCGCCGCAGCCTCTTTCGCAGACCCTGCGGTGCATCGACGCGGCATCCGTGTCGCCCTCCGGAAGCGTCTCATACTTCCAGACATGGGCGCTCAGCTTTTCCTCGTCTGTCGTGCCGACGTATTTTTCCTCCTTCGGGCAGTACAGTCCGCACTGACCGTTGCCGTCATCCTTCATGAATGCGCCCTCATGCGTGCATTCGTCCGTGTCCGCATCCTGCTCGATGCCGCAGCTCGCGCAGACCGTTTTGCCTGTCTTCGCATCCGTCGTCCAGATATGCGACGGCTTCGACGGCACGCCGTCGCGGAATGTGACGCAGAATGCCGAGCCGATCTGCCCGTCGCCGATGTCGCTGCCATATGCCAGCGTATAGCGCAGCGTCAGCGTATCGCCGTCCGCGAGCTGGTATTTGGAGAGCCCCTTCATGGGGTAGTCCGCGCCGTTGATCGAATACATCCAGCCGGAGCCCTGCGTGAAGTCAAACTCTCCGACGGTGTAGCCGCTCTTCAGGCTGTTCAGCTGCAAATTGCTGAGATAAATGCTGCGCCAGAGCGCCGCATAGGACGGTTCCGTGCTGAAAATCTCATCGATGCGCGCGAGAATTTCTTCTTTATTCGAGCCGTAGTCGCTCCACGAGCCGCGCAGCGCATTCGAGCGCGCGCCCATATCCGTCCCGTCGCCGAGGCTTTGCAGATAGAAGCCGCTTGCGGCAGGGTCGTCGCTGACGATCTCGCCGCTCCAGCGCGCCTCCGACTCCGGCCAGTGGAAGCTGCTCGCCGCCATCCCGAACGGGTCGCCCGCGTCGTAGTCCCAGACCGCCTTCGCGACCACGCAGGACGCGGGCTCCTCAAAGAGCACGTCATAGCCGATCGGTCCGCTCATGCCGAGCCCGAGCACGCTCATGTCAATGTAGATCGTCGCGTGCCCGATCACCGTGCCCTTTTTCGAGCGTCTGCCTGTAAATTCGACCGTCAGCTCGCCCTCGTTGCCGTAGGCGTCCTCGGCGCGGATGACGAGGGTATGCGTGTTGGTCTGCTGATCCTCCTTTTCCGGATTTTCCGGAACGAGCGTATATTGCTGCTTCGTTGCGGTCCCGCTGTCGCAGGCGACGGTCTTACCGTCCAGCGTGAGCGTCGTCTCGCTCGCCGTCAGGCGGCTGAGGAGCTTTCCGTCGCGGTCCTCGCTCCATACCTCGACAAAGACCGTGCGCTCCGCGCCGTTGCTGAGCTCCTCGCCCTCGCTCAGACCTGTGAGCGTGATCTTGACTGTTCCGTCGCCCTTCTGCTTATACGGAACGTTGATCGTAAAGACATATTCCTCGCCCGCATCGGAGCTTGCGGCGACGGTAAAGGTGTTTTCGCCCGCGCTTCCATCCTCGTTGACCAGAAGCGTCACGCTGCCCTCCGGCGAAAGCGTCAGCGTTCTGCCGCTGCCGGACTGATAGCAGGAAACACGCCCGATCTGAAGATTCGATGCGTCGTCGCTGCCGGAGAGCGTCATGGTATACGCGAGCGCCGCGTCCTGAAGCTGGTCGCTGTAGACGGTCTGCGCCGTCCGGGTCTGGCGGTTCTCGCACGTCACGCTCTGCGCCGTGCCGTCCGCCAGCGTATAGCGCAGCTCGAGCCGCACATCGCCGCTGTAGCGCAGCAGAACGGTGTATTCCAGCGTCTGCTTGCTTCCGTCCTCGGTCTGATACTGCGCCTGCACGCGGAAGGTGTATTTTCCGGACGTCGCGCCGTCCGGGATGCGCAGCTCCATGCTTCCGTCGGGGACGGCAAGGCTCTGCTCCGCGCCGCCCTCTTCGGTGCAGGTCGCGGAGACGATCGAAGCATTTTCCGCGTCCTCGCCGCTCAGCGTGAGGCGGTAGCGCAGCTCGCCGCCGCGCAGCTCCGTGCGCCGGACCGAGACGGACGCGCGCGCGTCCGCTTCACACGAGACGCTCTGCCGCTGCGTCATGTTCTTCGTCCACGCAAATTCCAGCCGGACATCCGCCGCCTGATGCCAGGTGATGCGGAAGGTGAAGGTATGTACCTCCAGTGCGCCGCCGTTTTCCACCTCGGCGCTCAGGGTAAACGTATAGACCGCGTCGCTTCCGTCGTCGTTGGGCTTCATGAAAAGCGTGCCGCTCTCCGCAAGCTCGCCGCCCTCGCCGTTCGTCGCGCTGTAGCTGAGCGAGACGATGCGCGCGTCCGGCGCGCTCTCGCCGTCCAGCAGGAAGCTGAATTTCAGCTGATCATCCGCGAGCTCGCCCGCGCTGAGCGTCTCGCGCGCCTGCGCGTCCGGCAGGCACGTCAATCCCGCCGCGCCGCCGCTTGCCGGCTGCCACTGTATCCGCGCCTCAAGGTCAAGTCCGTCCGAATATTCGATCACGAAGCGGAATTGGACGTTCTGCGTCTCCTTGTTGCCGTCGGCATTCACGCGCGTATAGCTTGCCTCCGCGCGGAGGGTGTAGCGCATGATCTGTCCCTGCGTGCCGAGCGCCAGCTCGAGCGTCCCGCGCGAACCGGCGGGCGCGAAATTCGTGCCGTCGTCGGAATATTCGACCGAGACGAGCGTCGCGTCCTCCGCGTCCAGTCCGTTCAGACTGAGCGCGTAGCGGAAGCTGCCGCCGGGCAGCTGCGTTGTCAGGATGCTTTGCCGCACGGCGCTGTCCGCCGGGCAGAGCGCGCGGCGCTGCTCCGTGCCATATTTATACCAGCTCAAAACCAGCCCGAGGTCGAGCTCGCCCTCGCGCGTCTCCTCGCCAGACTCGCCGGAGGTCGTGCTGTTCTCGCTCTCATCGGGTGCGTCCTGTCCCGCGCCGTCCGCCGGTTCCTGTGTGTTCTGCGACGGCTCGGGCGGCTGCTCGGAGGGGTTTTCCTGCTCCGGAGTCTGCTCCGGCTCCTGCTCGGGCGGCTGCTCCTCCTGCTCATCCTCACGCGGAGAGGCATCCGAGGATGTCCCACCCTTCTGCTCGCCCAGCGCGGCGACGCCGCTTCCGGAAATCGCCGCCGAGGCGCGGTCGCCGTCGCCGTTTTCGCCGAGGCTGATCGTTTCGATCGGCGCGATATTCTCCTCCCGGATGGGATTTTCCGGCTCCTGCGGCGTAAGCCTCAGCGCCGGAAGCAGCAGAGATACGACAAATGCCGCCGCCAGCAAAATGCCGACCGCGGTGTAGGTCCATTTTGGATGATTTTCCTTGCGCATGGGCTCCTCCTGTGGTGTCAAACGCGCTGATGCGCCATTCAAGCGGCGGAGCCTTGCTTCTCTGCCGTTTGAATCCCGCACAAGCCCGTGCCGGGATATCTCCGCGCCCCGCCGTGCGGCGGAGCGCTGCGAAATTTTCCGATATCCCATACAGGGCTGCCTTGCGGCAGCCCTGTTTGGAAATCGATTCAGATCATCTCATGACGTACTTGCAGTAGCGCATCAGAATGGTGGCGACTTCGGCGCGGGTCGCGGTGCCCTTCGGCGCAAGCGTCGTGGCGGTGCGTCCCTCGATCAGTCCGATGCCGTATGCCCATTTGACCGCGTCGCGCGCGTATGCGCTGACCTCGCCCGCGTCAGAGAAGCCCGCGATGCTCATGCCGCCGCTCGTGCGGTAGCCGCAATACTCGCTGTAGCGGTAGAGGATGGCGGCGAGCTGCTCGCGCGTCACGTCCTGCTTCGGGGAGAAGGTCGTGTCCGAGGTGCCCTTGACGATGCCGTTCTCGCTCGCCCAAGCCACCGCGTCGGCATACCAGCTGCCGCGCACCGCGTCGGTAAAGCGTGCGCCGCCGTAGACATGGGGCTTGCCCTCCAGACGGTAGAGCACGGTGACGACCATCGCGCGGGTCATCGTGTCGTTCGGCGCGAAGAGGTTGTAGCTCACGCCGTTCATCAGGTCGTTTCCGACCACGAAGTCGACCGCGTCGCGGTACCATGCGTTTCTCAAAACGTCGTCAAAGCGGCGGCTCGCGCCGCTCCAGTCGTCGTCGGACGGCAGCAGCCAGGGCAGCTCGTCCGTCCAGACCGCGTAGAGCGTGAGCACTGCGCCATCCACATTCGTCAGGTTGCGGACGCTTTCGCGGTCGGCGTAGACCGCGCGTCCGTTCGCTGTCAGTGCCCAGCCGGAGAAGACGTGGTCCTTCAGCTCGAAATTGCAGCTGCTCAGGCGCTGCGCCTCATCGTAGGTGAAGCGCTGTCTGCTCATCGTGCCGGTCGCGTCGCGGTCGTTCTTGTCGAAGACGATGGTGTAGGTGTGTGCGCGCCAGCCGGCGTAGATGGTCGTGTCCGCGCTCACGGTGCGTCCGAAGGTGTACGCCGTCGTGCAGGCACTGTCCGCGTACCAGCCGGTGAAGGTGTAGCCGGTGCGGCTGGGGTCAGCGGGCTTCGTGACCGTCTCGTTCGCCTTCAGCGTCTGCGGCGCAACGTAGCTGCCGCCGTTCGTCTGGAAGGTGACGGTGTAGACGCGCTCAAAGACTGCCGTAACGGTGACGTTCTTTGCGGGCATCGTGAACTGACCGGCGTCCGTGATGGCGACGTCGCTCGACTGCCATGCCTTAAACGCATAGCCGGGCTTCGGCGTCGCGGTCAGCGTGACCGTCGTGCCAGCCTCTGCGGATGCGGGGCTCGCGCTCGCGGTGCCCTGCGCCGCGTCAACATTCACAGTGACGCTGTACGGGATCCCTTTCTTGACCAGACGGAGCGTCAGGTCGCCGGTGACGTCTTTGCCGAAAATGACGAAGCTGTTGGCGCTGTAAGCGGTCGCGTTCTGCTCCGCGCCGCCGTTCACGCGGTACTTGACCGCATAGGTGTATCTTGCCGGCTCATAGGGGGCGATCGTGACGACATAGTCCTCGCCGTGCGTCGCCTTTGCAGTCGTGCTGCTCAGCCCCTCGCCCAGCGTGACGGCATACTGCTTTGCCGTCTTGGCAACAGCGACGGTCACGTCCGCAGTGATGTTCCTGCCGTCCCAGCTATTGCCGTCAGCGGTGAAGCTGTAGTCATAGCCCGTCGGTGCGGTCGGGAGGGTGGCATTGCCGCCGTACTCGACCTCTTCGCTGCCCGTATATTCACCCGTGTAGGTCACGGTGAACTTGCGCAGCGTCTGCGTGCGCGTAATGCGCAGCTTGCCCTTGATCTCCGAGCCGGGGATGGTGAAGCTGCCATCGTTGTCAACGGTCGCAGCCTTCGCCGCGCCGCTGCCGACGGTGTAGGTCACGGTGTAGCTGTACTTCGCCGGCTCATAGGAGCTGATCGTGCCGGTGTAAGCCTCGCCATAGGTCGCCGTCGGGCTGCCGGTCAGACCCTCGCCCAGTTCCACGTCGTGCACCACAGCGGTCCTTGTTACGGACAGGAGCGTGATGTTGCCGGTAATCTCCGGGCCGGGGATGGTGAAGGTGTTGCCGTTGTTGGAGATGGTCCGCGCTTCGCCGTCGCCGACCTTGTAGGTCAGCTTATAGGTGTAGGTGCCCTCGGCATAGCCGTTGATCGTGACGGTGCAGGGCGTGTTGCGTGCCGCGCTGTCAGGCGCCTTCAGGCTTTCGCCAGCGTTGTTCGTAACATTGAACTCCGCCTGCGTATAGGTCGCGGTGTAGGTCACATTGCCCGTGACCTCGCGGTTCATGACCTCGTCCGTCGTAAACTGGTTTGTACCGTCGCTCCACTTGTCGAAGGCAAATTTCGCGACTACCGGTGCGGCGGGCACGGTCGTGACCTTTGCACCCTTCAGAACAACTTCTGTCGCGAGGATCGCCTGACCGTCCTTGCTCTTGAACGTCACGGTGTACTTCTCCGTCTTGACCAGACGCACGTTCAGGTCGCCGGTCACAGCCTCTGCCGGAATCGTAACCGTCTCATTTTCCGGAACGATCTTCGTCTCAGCGCTGTCGCCGACCTTGTAGTACAGCTCATACGCATAAGCGTCCGTGTTGTAGCCGGTGATCGTGACGGTGTAGGCGGTCTTATAGGTCGCCGTCGTGCTGCCAGTCAGACCGGTGCCCAGCGTGACGTTGTACTGCTTTGCCACCTTGGTGACGGTGACGGTCACGTCCTTGGTGAGGTTCTTGCCGGTCCACGTCTTGCCGTCGACGGTGAAGTCATAGACATAGCCCTCTTCCGGGCAGGTCGGAAGCGTAACGTCCCCGCCGTAAGCAGTCGTCAACGTCATGGTGCTGTCCGGTCCGAACACGAGGGTCGCGGTGACCGTCTTGAGGTTCGTCTTGAGCGTGATATTCAGGTCGCCGGTGACCTCCGCGCCGGGAATGGTGAAGGTTCCGGTGCTGGAAATGGTCGCAGTCTTCTGCTCGGTGCTGCTACCTACGGTGTACTTCACGGCGTAAGTATAGCCGGAACCGGGCTGATAGGGGGCGATCGTACCGGTATAGTCTTCGCCATAGGTCGCCGTCGGGTTGCCGGACAGACCAGTGCTCTTCGTGACTGTGAAGGTCTGCTTCACGAAGGTCGCGGAGACCTTGACGTTTCTCGCGGGCATCGTGAAGGTATACTTGCCGTCCGCCAGCGTGACCTGCACGGCTCCATCCGCCGTCACGCTCTCCGTCTTATAGCCGGTATCCGGAATCGGTGTCAGCGTCACGGTGTCGCCCATCTGTGCGGTCGCCGGTGCTTCGAGCGTGCCGTTCTTGATCGCAGGGTCGACCGTGATCGCGAAGTTTCTCTTCTGGAAGTTCGCCTTGAACGTCACGTCATGATCGGGCATCGTGAAAGTGGCAGTATGCTCGGAGGAATCCGCTTTGCTGGTGTCTTTGAGCGTAATATCCGTGGCTCCCGTCGTCCAGGACTTGAACTCGTAGCCTTCATTCGCTTCAGCGGTCAGCGTGATCTCCGTGCCGGCGGTTGCCGAGACGGGAGATGCGCTCGCGGTGCCGTTGCCGTCGTTCGTGACGGTGATGGCGTGGGACTGCGGGGCGGACTTTGCAATGGAGACCGCGCCGGATTCGCTCACGCTGCCCGGCTGAAGGTCCTGCTCTGCCGCTGCCTTCGTAATATCCTTGAAAACCCACACCAGCGGCTTGATGGTCGTGTTGGTGACCTTCGTGTCATCCTTTACTTCAAACGTCAGCTTGCAGAGCGTACCGTTTGCATTCAGACCGCCGGATACGCCGTCCACAGGGATCGGCTGCTGGCAGGTCCACATCACAAAGCCATACTTCGTATTCTTCTCGATCGTAATCCCTTCCGGGAAATCGGCATCACTCTCCGTCAACGCTTCACTTGTCCAGTCCTTGTTCACCGTAGGGCTCGGCGTATACTCATTTCCGTCCGTGCCTTCAAAGCCCGCCATGCAATTGAGCGTGCTCATTTTTGTCAGACTCAGCACCTCATTGTCAAACTCGACCAGCATTTGCAGGCTGGTAAAGGGCACCGCATTGGTCAATTTGACTTGCACAGTAAACTTATCGCCCTTCTTATAGGTCTCTGTCGGGCTTTCCACCGTGAAGGTCGGCTTCTTGGTGCTGTCGCTGCCGGTGTCTGCCGAGACGGCGACGGTGAACAGGCTCAGCACCATCACCACGGCGAGCAGCAGGCTCAGCCCACGTTTGAACATTTTCATACTTTCAAAACTCCTTTCGGACAGTTCTTACAAATTTTTGCGAAATTTTTACGACTTACTTTCGACCGGGAAGCTCTTGATCAGCTGCGCGATGCGCTGCTGGAGCAGCGTCACATCCGTCACGTCGATGCTTCCGTCGCCGCTTACATCAGCGTTCTGTATCTGGAATTTCGTCTGCTCCGCTTCCGTCAGCAGCTGCGCGATGCGCCGCTGAAGCATCGTTACATCCGTCACGTCGATCGCCCCGTCCCCATTTACGTCGCCGTAGAGCGGCTTGGGCGTATCCGGAACCTCCGGCGCATCGCCGCCCGTGACCGTCACCAGAATGCCGCCGGGGCAGGAAACGTAATCATCCGGCGCCATGTCTATGCCCTTTTGCCCGTCCGCGCAGAAGAGCCATGTCCCGGGTGTCAGGTCCTTCGTTTCCAGCGTGACGACGCCATTTTCGTCCGTCGTGCCGCAGAGCTTCCAGTAGCTTACATTGCCGGAGCTCAGGCTCGCCGCGTTCGCGCGGTAGATCGGCGCGTTCGCGACCTTTGTCGCGAACGTTCCCCCAGAGGTCGGGTTCTTCAGGTCGCCCCAGGAGCGGTAGAGCGTCAGCGTGAGCTTTTCGCCCTGCTTGACCGTCTGCGTTACGAGGTTCGGCTGATCCTCTGTGCCGAGATGGTGATAACCCGCGTTGCTGTCACTGTAAAAGCTCTGAGAGCTATACATGGAGACCGTCAGGATGTCGCCGTCGTGCAGCAAAACCTGATCTGAGGTCGCGCCCCAGCCCTCGCTTGCCAGCGGGAACTTATAATTGTGGTAATAGGTCAGGTTGCTGCTGTGTCCCCAATACTTCATAAACAGCGAGCCTGTGCTGCCGATCGCTTCGAAGAGTTTCTCCCATTCTCCGCGCAATTTCGGATCCTGATACGGCAAGCCCTTTCCCGCCTGCTCCGGCGTCAGCCCGAGGGCGTGCAGCTCCAGCATATAGATCAGCAGATGCAGGTCCGTGATCTTGCCGTAGGCAAAGGCGCTGGTGCCGGGCTCAAGCGACGAGCCGGGCTTTCCGGGATCGTTCGGATCCTCGCCATAGGTCTCTGAGCTGAAATAGTAGCTCCCCAAGCCGTAAAGTGCGAGGTCGAAATACGGCACTGTGACCTTCTGCATCGCCATGACCTTGCCGCTTCCGCCGCCGTCGTTGTCTCCGACGACGAAGTATTTGTCGTCCGTCAGGGAGAAGTACGCCGTGACGGTCGGCGTCTTGCCGACGATGACCGGCTGGCGGAGGACGCTGCGCGCGGTCGCACCGGCGCTGTCCGTGACGACGCAGTAGTAAAAGCGCATCGGCATTTCCTCGGTCGCGTCCGGCGTGAAGGTCGTGCCCGTTTCGCCGGGAAGCTCCGTCGCTTTCGCGTTGGCGCCCGCCTCCGTCGTGTAGTACCACTGATATTTGTATCCGCCCGCGCCGCCTGTCGCCTCGACCTCCAGCGTTGCCGCCGTCTCGCCAGGCAGATAATGGGCGACCATTTCGTTTTCCGTGAAGCCCGACTTCGCGCCGAGGCTCAGATCAGACCCGCTTGCAGCCGCCGCGTTCGGCGTGAGCATCGCGCCCTGAACGCCGAGCAGCAGCACAAGCGCCAGCAAAAGGGCGATCGCTCGTTTTTTCATTCCGCTTTCCTTTCTCCGCAAAACGTAAAACGGCTGCGGCAGCTCTCGCTGCCGCAGCCGTGTTTTTTCTGCGGTCTCAAATTCGCCCCCAAACGCCGCAGGGCGCTCTGCCTTCTGCGGTTCGGTGCATTCACATCATCAAGTCTTCTGGCTCGTGCATTGGGGGCGTTTGCCCTGCGTCCGGCAGCCATGCCTTCTCACGCTTTCGCGCAATGACCGGCTTTCGCCGCGGCTGCGGACTCCTGCACATACAGCTAACGGAAATAAGCTCCGGATTCGCACCGGATTCCTTTTCACCCCCGCCGCTCGCGTCGGGAGCTGATGACGCGTGATTCAGTTTTCAATGCGGCTGCGCACGGGTATGCGCAGTTCCCCATATTTAAGGCAAGTATATCACGCGCCGGGCGCCTTGTCCAGTCCCCGCACCGTTTTTAGGTCTTAATTTTCGCTTCAAACTTACAGGAATTGTGCGCGTGCGCTTTTCTTTCGCGCGAAAACATGATATGTTAAGCACAGCTTTGACCGGGAGGTGCGCTTATGACACTAAAAGACGCGGCGAATGACATTCTCTCCGCCGCCATCCGCGCGGCGCTGCCGGACGAGGCGGTGCGGCGTGCGCTGGAGGGGTACGATCTCGGGCGCGGACGCGTCCGGCTCGTCGCGATCGGAAAGGCGGCATGGCAGATGGCGCGCGCGGCGGCAGACTGCCTCGGAAGCCGGATCGAGATCGGCACGGTCATCACAAAATACGCGCACGCAAAGGGTCCCATCCGCAATTTCGCCGTCTTCGAGGCGGGGCACCCCGTCCCGGACGAAAACTCCTTCCGCGCCACGCAGGCAGCGGTCGATTCCGTCCGCGATCTCACGGCGGAGGATACCGTGCTCTTTTTGATCTCCGGCGGCGGCTCGGCGCTCTTTGAGCTGCCGCTCGTGCCGGAGGAGGAGCTGCGCTCCGTCACGCAGCAGCTGCTTGCCAGCGGCGCGGACATCACGGAGATGAACACCGTCCGCAAGCGGCTTTCCGCCGTTAAGGGCGGGAAATTCGCCGCGCTGTGTGCGCCCGCGCACGTTTTTTCCATTGTTTTGTCCGACGTGCTCGGCGACCGGCTGGATATGATCGCCTCCGGTCCCTCTGCGCCCGACCGCTCGACCGCAGAGGATGCCCAGCGCATCGCCGAAAAATACGCGCTGCGGCTCTCCGCGCAGACGCAGGCGCTTCTGTCCGCGCCGCCCGCGCTCTTTCCGGGCAATGTGGAGACGCGCATCACCGGAAGCGTCCGCCAGCTCTGCCTTGCGGCGGCGGAGCGCTGCCGCGCGCTGGGCTTCACGCCGCACATCCTGACGGACTGTCTCAGCTGTACCGCGCGGGACGCGGGCGCGTTTCTCGCCGCCATCGCGCGCACGCACTATCGGGATGGGCGAAAGGTCGCCTATCTCGCGGGCGGCGAGACCGTCGTCCGGCTGACCGGGACGGGGCTCGGCGGACGCAATCAGGAGCTCGCCCTCGCCGCGGCGGAGGACATCGCCGGGCTTTCGAACGCCGCCGTCTTCTCCATCGGCTCCGACGGGACCGACGGTCCGACCGACGCCGCCGGTGGCTATGTCGACGGCACGACGCGCGAGGCGCTGCTGGAAAAAGGCATCCGGATCGCGGACGTGCTGCAAAACAATGACGCCTATCACGCGCTGGCGCAGGTCGGCGGGCTGATCATGACCGGTCCGACCGGGACAAATGTCAATGATCTTTCCGTTGTGCTCATTGATCCGTAGCCGCGCCCGGAGTGCGCGGTTCGTCACCCGAAGGGTGACACCTTATCCGCGCATTTCATGCGCGGGGGGCTTTTTTCGCGCACGAAGTGCGCGAGGGACGTTTCAGCCCCTTTTTCTTTGCGCGGCAAAGAAAAAGCCGCTGGCGGTAAAAAGAAAACGCCAAAGGGGGATTTCGATTTCCCCCTTTGGAATCCCCTTAAAACGACCAAGAAGGGGGTTGCGACCCCCTTCTTGGATTTTTCCCAGG
>CAKTVN010000004.1 GCA_934623545.1 uncultured Oscillospiraceae bacterium | reverse complement strand
CACGCCATCAGACAAAACGGATTCACATTTTATTCCGCCGTGCGCGGCGGAACTCTACGAGGTTCTTTGACAGTCTGGAGCGGCATCTTCCGTTGGAAGGTGCCGCTTTTGTGATTTTCGTACAAAAATGATATTGACATTTTATGCAGGAGTTCTATAATGGTCACTGCTGAAAAAAGTCGAAGAAAGCGTCAGCTGACGCAAAACAGGAGAGATCGAAATGAATATCCTATTGTCCTTATCGGTTGCAATTTTGGCGGGTCTGCTGATGACCCGCGTTTTTAAGCCGCTGCGGCTTCCGTCCGTCACGGCATATCTGGTCGCAGGCATCCTAGTCGGACCCTACTGCCTCGGCAGACTGGGGCTGGACGGGCTCGGCTTCGTGACGATGGACGCAGTGAACAAGCTGTCCATTGTCTCGGATGTGGCGCTTGGCTTCATCGCATTTTCCATCGGCAACGAGTTCCGCCTCTCGGCGCTGAAGAAGACCGGACGGCAGGCGACGGTGATCGGCATCGCGCAGGCACTGACCGCGACGATCCTGGTCGACATCGTGCTGCTCGCCTTCCATCTCCTGTTCCCGGAGATCGTCAGCGTCGATCAGGCGATCGTCCTCGGCGCGATCGCAACGGCGACGGCACCCGCGGCGACGCTGATGGTCGTGCGGCAGTATAAGGCGAAGGGCGAGATGGTCGATCTGCTGCTGCCGATCGTCGCGCTGGACGACGCGGTGGGGCTGGTGGTGTTTGCGGTCTCGTTCGGCATCGCAGACGCGATGCACTCCGGCGCGGTAGACATGGTCTCCATCCTGGTCAATCCGCTGCTGGAGATCGTGCTGTCGCTGGCGCTGGGCGCACTGATGGGCTGGATCCTCACGCAGCTGGAAAAGCTCTTCAATTCCAATACGAACCGCCTGAATATGACCATCGCGGTCGTGTTTCTGACCTGTGCGCTGGCAGGCTTGAGCTTCAAACTCGGTCCGGTCACGATCGGCTTCTCGTCGCTGCTGACCTGCATGATGCTGGGAACCGTCTTCTGCAACGTCTGCCCGCTGTCGGAGGACCTGATGGAGAAAGCGGATCGCTGGACCTCGCCGCTGTTTGCGCTGTTCTTCGTCATCAGCGGCGCGCAGCTGGAGCTTGGCTTCTTCCGCGACGGCATGGTCGTGCTGCTGGGCGTGATCTACATCCTCTTCCGCAGCCTCGGCAAGTATTTTGGTGCGTTTGTCAGCGCCAAAGCCACCGGCTGCCCGAAGAAGGTCTATGAGCACCTCGGCTCGGCGCTGCTGCCGCAGGCGGGCGTGGCGCTCGGAATGTGCGTGACGGCGCGTAAGCTCGGCGAGAGCAGCAACCTCATCTGCAACATCACGCTGTTCGCGATCCTGATCTATGAGCTCTTCGGACCGGTCATCACCAAGCAGGCACTGATCCACGCGGGCGACATCCAGCCCATGAGCGACGAGGTCAAAAACCGCCGCCAGATCAAGCTGGAAAACCAGAAGAATCAGTGATAATAAGCGCGAAAAGTTAAAAAGTGCGCTGCCGCAATCGCGCGAAATTCAAAATGTGTGCTGCTTCGCAGCACACATTTTTGTTGTACAGCCAAAACGACTTTGACACAAGAGGTCGATGCGGGCATCGCCCCTACGAGCCGCATAAGAGCGGAAATGCTCCGATTTCCATACGTCAAATATTCAACGGGCGCACACGTAACGAAACATATTTGTGTATCGTGCGCTCAGGAAACCTGATTCAACGTCCGCCCGAAGGGCGTTCGGACTACGGAAAGTGTAACGGAAATACGTAGAACGTAACGACCTGTTTTTTCGCGCGTAAGCGCTATTTCGTTCTCCAAGCACTCTTTTCTCCACCATCTTTTCTCTTGCGAGAGAAAAGATGGTGCCCGCGGAGCGACAGTTGCGGTCTCACCGCAAGAATGGTACTTCCGGTGAATCCGGAAAAAGCGCCCCGCGCACGCTGTGCGCAAAAACGTGTCACCCTTCAGGGTGACAAGACCCTCCGTATGGTCATTCACACGGAGGGTCTTGCATTTTCTGTATCAATGTTCCCCGAGATACTGCTTCAAGTAGAAAATCGCCTCGCGGTAGCCGTCAAAGCCGAGTCCCATATAGGTCTTGATGCACGCCATCCCGGCGTAGGAGATCTGCCGGAAGGGCTCGCGCTGGCTGACGTCGGACAGGTGGACCTCCACCGCCGGGAGGGCGACTGCCTTGAGCGCGTCGAGGATGGCGACGCTTGTGTGCGTATAGGCGGCGGGATTGATGACGATGCCGTCAAAGACGCCGTATGCCGCCTGGATGTGGTCAACGAGTGCGCCCTCGTGGTTGGACTGGAAGATCTCATATTCGACCCCGGCATCCTTGCAGCTTTCGGCGATGAACGCCTCCAGCGCCGCGTAGCTGCGGCTGCCGTAGATCGCGGGCTCGCGCAGCCCGAGCAGGTTCAGATTCGGTCCGTTCAGAATGAGCAGCTTCATGCAAGCACCTCCAGAATTTGACGCAGCGTGTTTTCAAGCGTGCCGTTGTTGTCGATGCGGTAGTCGGCAAAGCGCTCATACAGCGGTGCGCGCTGCCGGTACATCGCAGAAAGGTCCGCGCCCTGCGAGAGCGGGCGACCGTCGGACGGAAGCAGCGCGGTGTCGCGCTGGAGCCAGAGGATCAGGCTGTTCTGGTGCAGCAGCGGATAATTTTCTTCGCGCGTGACGCAGCCGCCGCCCGTCGCGAGGACGCAGCCGGAGCGGATGGACAGCGTGCGCAGCGCCTGCGTCTCCGCCGCGCGGAAGGCGGCTTCTCCGCCGCGCCGAAACAGCTCCGGGATGGAGCAGCCCGCGGCTTCCTCGACCGCGGCATCAGAGTCCAGCAGCGGACGGTCTAGCCGCGCGGCGAGTGCCTGCGCGACGGTCGTTTTTCCGCAGCCCGGCATCCCGATCAGCACAAGGCTTTGCATGGTGTGCGCCATTTTCCGCGTGACGCGTGCGATCGTGCCGTCCGCGATCGTGCTGCCAGTGAAGCGCTCGCTGCTGCGCACTGCCTGCGCGACGAGCATCTCAAGCCCGTTCGCGTGCGGGATGCCAAGCGCCTCTGCCTGAAGCAGCAGCGCGGTCCGCGCGGGGTTATAGACGACGTCGAGCACGAGCGCACACGCCGGAAAGTTGGAGATATCGACCGGGGCGACACCGTTGTTCGGATACATCCCGAGCGGCGTCGTGTTGACCAGCACCTGCGCGTCGGCGTGGCGGTCGAGATTCGTATAATTGTCCGCGCCGCTGCGCGAAATGCGGACGACCTGCGCGCCGTGCTGGCGCAGGACCTCACAGGCGGTGCCGGACGCGCCGCCGCTTCCGAAGACGAGCGCCTTTCTGCCGCGCACGTCCACGCCGGTCGAAAGGAGCATCCGCTCAAAGCCGAACAGGTCGGTGTTGTCGCCGAAGAGCGTGCCGTCTGCGCGGCGGACGATCGTGTTGACGCAGCCGGCGCGCTGCGCTGCTTCCGACAGCTCGGCGCAGTACGGCACGACATCCTTTTTATAGGGGATCGTCACGTTCAGCCCGTCGAAGCTGCCGCCCGTCAGAAAGGCGGGGAGCTCCTCCGGCGTTTTTTCATACAGCCGGTACTCGTAATCGCCGAGCTCGGCGTGAATGGCGGCGGAATAGCTGTGTCCCAGCTTGCCGCCGAGCAGTCCGCAGCGGAGCATCAGACCACCTCGCTGTAGCTGCCGAGGTAGGAGCAGTTTTCACTGATCTCCTCGAGCTCACCCATGAGCTGCAAAAACTGCGGCGCATAGACGGGGCATTCCAGATCGAAATAGAACATGAACTCGAAGTTGCGGTCCGGCAGCGGGCGGCTTTCGAGCTTGTTGAGGTTGACGCCCAGCGCATAGAAGCGCGAGAGCACGCGCGAAAGCGCGCCCGGCTTGTGCGGAAGCGTCATCATCAGGCTCGTCCGGTCCGCGCCGGGATAGATCTCAAGCTCCTTGGAGATGCAGATGAAGCGCGTGAAGTTGCTGCCCTGATCCTGCACGGACGCGGAGAGCACGTTCAGCTCATACAGATTCGCGCAGGAGCGCGAGGCAAGCGCGGCGACGTCCGTTCTGCCGGAATCGGCGACGAACTTCGCAGCCTCCGCGGTGTTCGCGCAGCGGACGACCTTGACGTTCGGCATCGATTGCAGCAGACGGCTGCACTGGCTGATCGCCTGCTCGTGGGAATAGATCTCGCGGATGCCGCCGAGCGTCGCGCCCGGAAGCGCGAGCAGATTGTGGTCGACCTTGAGCCGGACGCTGCGCACGATGCGGAAATTATAGCGCATCATGAGATCGTATACGGCGTTGACCGAGCCCGCAGCGCTGTTTTCCAGCGGGATGACGCCGTAGCGGCAGAGCCCCTTGTCCACCGCCGCGAAGACGGCTTCAAAATTGGAGAAATAGAAGATGTCCGGCGTGCGGAACAGGCGCCCGCAGGCGAGCTGCGAATACGCGCCCTCCACGCCCTGACAGGCGATGGTCGCGCGCACCGGGAACAGCTCCGGCGTGCGCTCGATCGCCTGACGAATTTCTCCGGGCAGCGGCGAGACGCTGCCGAGCAGGCGGCGCTGATAGCTGCGGCTGAGCTCGAACAGGAGGCGGTAGAGCGTCTCGGCGTCATCCTGAAGCGCCTCCGGGGCAAGCTCCGCGATCTGGTGCAGCTTCTGGCGCTCGCGTTCGGCGTCGAGCACCGGGAGGCGGTGCTCCTTTTTATAGGCGGCGATCTGCGCGGCGGTCTCCATGCGCTCTGCGAAGAGCGTGACCAGTTGGCGGTCGATCTCGTCGATGCGGTTGCGGCATTCGGTCAAATCCATAATTTCTCCTCCGTTTCAGGTGCGTCCAGCCATGCGTCCAGCACGGCGATGGCTGCCGCGGCTTCCATACAAGGGACGGCGCGCGGCACGATGCACGGGTCGTGCCGTCCCCGAATTTCCAGTGTCGTCTGCTCCATCGCGGAAAGATCGACGCTTTTCTGCGTCCGCGCGATGGAGGGGGTGGGCTTGACGGCGGCGCGGAACACGATCGGCATGGCGTTCGTGATGCCGCCGAGAATGCCGCCGCAATGGTTCGTTTCGGTCAGAACGGCGCCGTCTCGGATGCAGAAGGCGTCGTTGTTCTCGCTGCCGCGCATCCGGGCAGCGGCAAAGCCAGCGCCAAATTCGATGCCCTTGACGGCGGGAATGCCGAACACGATCTGCGCGATGCGGTTTTCCATGCCGTCGAACATCGGCGCGCCAAGTCCTGCCGGAACGCCGTCGACGCGGCATTCGATCACGCCGCCGAGGGAGTCGCCCTCCGCCTTCGCGGCGAGGATGGCGGCTTGCATCTGTTCGCCCACAGCGTCGGTCACGACCGGGAAGGGCTTATACCGGACGGGCGCGTCAAACGCAGCGGTGTCCTCGATGCCTCCGATGGAGACAATGCGCGCCTGTACCTGTACGCCATGTTTTTCGAGAAATTGCAGGCAGATGCCGCCCGCAATGCACAGCGGCGCAGTGAGCCGCCCGGAAAAGTGCCCGCCGCCCGACACATCCTGATGACCGCCGTAGCGGATGTTCGCCGTATAGTCGGCGTGTCCGGGACGCGGGACGGCTTGCAGCGCGGCATAGTCCTGCGAGCGGGTGTTTGTGTTGCGGATGATCGCGGTCAGCGGTGCGCCGCAGGTCGTGTTTCCGACCAGCCCGCACAGAAATTCCGGGAGATCGGCTTCCTTACGCGGCGTGCTCAGCGCGCTGTTTCCGGGCGCGCGCCGCCGGAGAAAGGCGGAGAGCGCGTCCATGTCGATCGCGAAGCCCGCCGGGAAGCCGTCGATGGTCACGCCGATGGCGGGCGCGTGCGACTGCCCGAAGATCGTTACGGAAAGGTTCCTTCCAAAGGTATTGCTCATGGCGCGTCTCCTTTCAGTCCCTCAAGATCGTCCCAGAAGCGGGGATAGGATTTTTCGACTGCCTCCGCGCCAAGGACCGTGACCGGTTCTTTGCAGATCGAAGCGGCGACAGCGGCGGACATGGCGATCCGGTGGTCGCCGCAGGAGGAGACCTCCCCGCCGCGAAGCGCCGGTCGTCCGTCGATCATGAGCCCGTCCGGCAGCTCCCGCACCTCCGCGCCGAGGGCGCGGAGCGTCTGGGCGGTGGTCGCGAGGCGGTCGGACTCCTTCAGCCGGAGCCGCGCTGCGTTGCGGACGGTGGTCTGCCCCTCCGCGCCCGCGGCGACGACGCAGAGCACCGGGATGAGGTCCGGGATGGGACCTGCGTCCAGCTCGATGCCGCGCAGCGCGCCGCGCCGGACGGTCACGGCGTCCTCCACCGCGTCCACCTGCGCGCCGAAGCGCCGGAGGATATCCAGGACTGCCCGGTCGCCCTGCGCGGACGAAAGCAAAAGCCCGGAGACCGTAATACCGTTCGGAGAGAACGCCCCGGCGCAGAGGAAGAACGCGGCATTGGACCAGTCGCCCTCCACGCGCGCCTCCGGCGGCAGCGCGAAGTGCTGACCTCCGGGGATGCGGAAGGAGTCGCCGGATTTTTTGATCGAAATGCCGGAGCGCCGCAGCGCGTCCAGCGTCATGTCTACATACGCGGCGGACTGCATCGCGCCGGTGACGCGCAGGCGGCTTTCGCCGGAAATGCGCGGCAGCGCCAGAAGCAGCCCGGAAATAAACTGCGAGGAAACGTTGCCCGGAAGCGTAAATTCGCCGCTTCGGAGCTGTCCCTCCGCGTAAAGCAGCGCGCCCTCCTGACGCAGCTGCATCCCATGCGCGCGGAGCGCCTCGTCCAGCGGCGCGAGCGGGCGCTCCGGCAGCCGCCCTTCCATGTGAAAGACGGCGCGCGCACCGAGCGCGCCGGCGACCGGCAGCAGAAAGCGCAGCGTCGAGCCGCTTTCACCGCAATACAGGTGACAGAGCGCGTCCGGGACGGCACGGATGGGCGAAACACGGCACGCTTCGCCCGAGAAGTCGATCTCCGCGCCGAGCGCGCGCAGACAGGCGGCGGTCGCGTCGATGTCCTTCGAGCGCCCGTCCAGCCAGAGCGTGACCGGCGCGCCGCCGAGCGCGGCACAGATCAGAAGCCGGTGCGCCTGCGACTTGGAGGCGGGAATGCGCACACAGCCGGTGCGCGGACCGGGGGCGGCGGCGCGGTTCACAGCGCGCCTCCGTCCCGGAGCCAGTCCGGGATCTCCGAGACCGGAATGGGCAGGATCCGGCACGTCCCGAGCTCGGTCGGGACGATGAGATTGAGCGTCGCGCCGAAGATCTTCTTGTCGGCGCACAGCGCGCCGAGAAGCATATCGGTGGGATAGGGGCACTCGGTCGGAAGACCGTAGCGCCCCAGCAGCGCGACGATGGCGTCGCGCGTATCGGGCGCGCAGCAGCCGCGCTTACAGGCGGCGCGCGCGATCATCGCCGTGCCGATGGCGACGGATTTTCCGTGGGAGAGCGTAAAGCGGCTGGAGGCTTCGACTGCGTGCCCGAAGGTGTGTCCGAGGTTCAGAAGCTGCCGCTGCCCGCAGTCAAATTCGTCTGCGTTCACAATGTCGCGCTTCATCTCCACGCACGCCGCGACGACCTCCTCCAGCGCAGCGCCGGAGGGGATCTCCTCGAGCTGCTCAAACAGCTCCCGGCTGCCGAGCACGCCGTATTTGATGACCTCCGCGCAGCCGTCGAGGAAAATTTCGCGCGGAAGCGTCGCGAGCGTGTCAAGATCGCACAGCACGAGATCGGGCTGGTAGAAGCAGCCTGCGAGATTTTTGCCCGCCGGGAGGTCCACGGCGGTCTTGCCGCCGACGGAGGAATCCACCGCCGCGAGCAGCGTCGTCGGAAGCTGCACGAAGTGAATGCCGCGCAGATAGGTCGCGGCGGCAAAGCCGCCCATATCGCCGGTCACGCCGCCGCCGAGCGCGACCAGACAGTCTGTGCGCGTGACGCGGCTTTCGGCGAGGAAATTCAGGATTTTCGCGTATTCCAGAAGGTTTTTGGAGCTTTCTCCGTGCGGGAAAACGTAGGACACGACGCGCATCCCCGCCTGCTCCAGCGAGGCGCAGACGCGCGCGCCATAAAGCCCGAACACGCGGTCGTCCGAGACGACGGCGGCGCAGGCGCTGCATGTGCGCGCGGCGATGCGTTCGCCCGCCTGCGCAAGAAGCCCGCTGCCGATCAGCACGTCATAGTCCCTTGAGGCGCTTACGTGGATGGTTTTCATCTGCCGTCGACCTCCTCCTTGCGCTTTTTGCCGTCCTCGAGCAGCTGCGTGAGGGCGGAAAGGTCCTCCTGCTCCAGCGCTGTGCGGTACTGCGAAAGGCTGTCCATCAGCCAGTCCAGCTCATGCAGCAGACAGTCTCGGTTTTCCAGAAACAGCTCCGCCCACATCGGCGCGTTGAGCCACGCGACGCGGGTCAGGTCCTTGTAGCTTCCGGCGGAGAAGCCCTTGTGCGCCGCGGCGGTGGGGCTCTTGATATAGGCGTTGGAGATCAGATGCGGCATCTGCGAGGTGAAGGCGATCATCTCGTCGTGCGCCGCGGCGGTCGTGACGGAGATGCTGCCGAAGCCCGCCGGAGCGAGCAGCTCCTTGACGCGCTGAAGCAGCGCGATGTCGTCATAGGTCGGCGGCACCAGCACCATCGGTGCGCCGCGATAGAGATTTTCCTTTGCGTATTTGAAGCCGGAGTGGTGGCTGCCCGCCATGGGGTGCCCGCCAAGATAGGTAAAGCCGTACTGCCGCGCCAGCGGGAACAACGCGTCACAGACGACGCGCTTCGTGCCGCAGCAGTCGATCACGACGGGCTTTTCGCCGATGTGCGGCGCGAGCGCCGTGATCGAGGCGATGGCTGCCTCCGGGCAGATGCAGGCGAGCACAAGGTCGCAGCCGGAGACGCTCTGCGCGTCCAGAACGCCGCCGACCGCGCCGGACATTTCCGCAAAGGAGAGCACGGACGCGTCGCGGTCATAGGCGAGCACCTGCCAGCCCGCCGCGTGATACGCCTTCGCAAACGAGCCGCCGATCAGACCGAGCCCGAGGATCCCAACAGTACTCATGCGATCACCTCACGAATTTTACGGACCTTGTCCGCGACCTCGGCGAACTGCGGCGGGGTCAGAGACTGCGCGCCGTCGCACAGGGCGTGGATGGGGTCGTTGTGGACCTCGATCATGATGCCGTCCGCGCCGCAGGCTGCCGCCGCGCACGCCATCGGCGGGACGAGGCTCGCAATGCCGGTCGCGTGGCTGGGGTCGACGATGACCGGGAGATGGCTCAGCTCGTGCAGCATCGGCACCGCCGACAGGTCCAGCGTGTTGCGGGTGTAGGTCTCGAAGGTGCGGATGCCGCGCTCGCAGAGAATGACCTTTTCGTTGCCGCTCGCCATGATGTATTCCGCGCTCATAAGCAGCTCCTTCATGGTGTTCGCAAGCCCGCGCTTGAGCAGAATCGGCTTGTCGAGCTTGCCAAGCTCCATCAAAAGATCGAAGTTCTGCATGTTGCGCGCGCCGACCTGGATGACGTCCACGTCCTCGAACAGCTCAAGCGTGCTGACGCTCATGATCTCCGTGACGATGGGGAGCCCGGTCTCTCTGCGCGCGATCTTCAGAAGCTCCAGCCCCTCCGCCTTGAGCCCCTGAAAGGCGTAGGGCGAGGTGCGGGGCTTAAAGGCGCCGCCGCGCAGCAGCGTCGCGCCCGCCTTTTTGACGTCGCGCGCGATGGAGACGACCTGCTCCTCGCTCTCGACCGAGCAGGGCCCCGCGATCATGCAGAAATTGCCGCCGCCGATCTTCGCCTCGCCGACCTCGATGACGGTGTCCTCGGGGTGGAACTTGCGGTTGCAGCACTTGAAGGGGTCGCTGACCTGCCGGACGGCTTCCACGATGTCCAGACTGCGGATGAGGTCCATATCGACGCGGCTGGTGTCGCCGATGAGTCCGAGAATGGTATGATATGCGCCCACGGAGACGTGCACGCCGAGATTCTGACCCTGAAGCCAGTTGATCAGCTGATTGCGCTTTTCCTCTGATGTGTTGTGTTTGAGAATGACGATCATGACGGTTCCCTCCGAATCAATAAATAAAAAAGCGGCACAGTGTAATCTGTGCCGCAAAAAATACGAAGAAGCTTTTTACGCATCACAAATTACCCTTACTATGCTGTCATAGTAAAGTAAAAATAAGCGTATGCGTAAGAAACTGCACGGTTCATGATAAATGCTCCTGTAATGGATGATGGATTTGGCATCATTGTAGCGCGGGCGAGCGGAAATGTCAATCTGAAATGGGACGTTTTTTTGATGTTTTGAGGAGTTTTTTTCGACCGGCTGCCGCGCGCGGAAATGCGGAAGGGATGGGAACAGATGAGAATGGGCGACGTAATATAATATTATGTAAATGTAAATTTACAAAAAGTTTGGAATTTGAGTTTACATAACGGTAACATTTTTCGAGTTTTTCCATCAAAATGGTGTGAAAACGAAGAAAACCGAAATGTTTTGAGCGCGAAATGGAGGGAAACAGAAGAAAAACAAGCGTTTTCGGACCATAACACACAATCTTGCCGGAAAAGGTAGAAATCCTGAAAAAGTTGGTGTATAATGCGACTATCAAATCGTAGGGAGCGTTATCATGAAACGCAGCGCAAAAAAGCGGAAGGATCCTACAACTGAATTACGGAAAAAGCGCCGCCGCGAGCGGCTGCTCCGCTTTCTGAAGCAGAACACCTGGCTGGTGCTGCTGGCGGTGCTGGTGCTGATCGCGCTGATCCTGCTGATCTGCGTGCTTGCGGGCGGGCAGAAGGAGCCTGCGCAGACACAGGTGCCCACAGCGGCGGAGAAGCCGTATGAGACGGCATGGCTCTGCGCCGACACGCCGGAGATCACGTATTACAACAAGAGCTTCACGCAGAGCGGCAGCGTCGTGCGCGGCAAGCAGGTGGCGTATTCCACGTCGGAGAAGCTCGAGCGCGACGGCGTGACCTATTATCTGACGTATCTCGACGTGCCGCAGTACGGCTACATCTCCGAGGAGAATCTGACCAGCGATGAGAGCAAGATCGTCCGGGAAAAGACCGTCTACGTCCGCACGCCGCAGAATCTGCGCAAGGCGGAGGACTCCATCGAGCTCGGCGAGCTGGTCGAGCAGGGGACGGAGCTGTCGGTGCTGGGCTATGACGAGACATCGAACGGCGTGGTCCATCTCTATCACGTCCGCACGCAGAGCGGCAAGACCGGCTATATCAGCGGAAACTATACCGCCGCGACCTATGAGGACGCGATGGAGGTCTACGACCGCTTCGGCGTCTATATGACGCACGCCAGCCGCGAGGACCGCTACGGCGGCGGCGACGGCGGAAGCCTCTATTACTATCCGACGGAAAAGGCGAGCTTTGAGGACAATCCCATGCCGGAGCGCGTCTACGCCATCTATCTGACCTGCGACCCGAAGATCCTCGCGGACATCGACGCGTACATCGACTATGCCAAGACGACGAAGATCAACGCCTTCGTTGTGAACATCATCGACGGCACGAGCGTCGGCTACCCCTCTGCGGTCTACGACGAGTATTCGCCCACGACCGGAAAATACGCGAACAACACGACTGAGGAATATAAGACCGCCATCCAGAAGATCAAGGACGCGGGCTTCTACGTGATCGGGCGGCTGACGACGTTCAACGACTCCTTCTTCGTGACCGATCATCCGGAATACGGCATCAACGACACGGATGGCGACCCGCTGTACATCGCGAACAGCTACTGGCCGAGCCCCTATTGCCGCTACGTCTGGGAGTACAAGGTCGCGCTGGCGAAGGACGCCGTGCGGACGATGGGCTTCAACGAAATTCAGTTTGACTATGTCCGTTTCCCGGACGGCACCTATCAGTACGAAAAGAACGGCAACATCGACTACCACAACACCTACGACGAGACGAAGGCGCAAGCGATCCAGCGCTTCCTCATGTACGCGGTGGAGGAGCTGCACGACGAGGGCGTGTATGTGAGCGCGGACGTCTTCGGCGAGACGAACAACCCCTACGTGACGTCCTACGGGCAGTACTGGTCCGCGATCAGCAACGTGGTCGACGTCATCAGCGGAATGCCGTATCCCGACCACTTCGCGCAGGACGGCAGCTACCGTCCGTGGGAGCATCCGTATGAGACGCTGCTCGAATGGAGCGAGAAGGCGGCGCAGCGGCAGGCGGAGACGCCGTCGCCCGCGATCGTGCGGACGTGGATCCAGGCGTATGACGCCATCCGGACGCCGTATAACACCTACGGTCCGGACGAGGTCGGCGGAGAGATCCGCGCGCTGGAGGAAGCGGGGCTGAGCGGCGGCTTTATGGCGTGGAACGCGATGTGCAGCCTGTCCAAGCTCGAAAGCCTCAAGCCGGCATTTGACGAACTGCCATAGAAAAACGCTCGCCCGGAAGCTATGCTTCCGGGCGAGCGTTTTTGTAAAGGTGATAAGTAAAAGTGAAAAGTTAAGGGGAGGTGTGCCGCGTTGCGGCTCCACACTTCTTCCCTCTTCACGATTACTTTTTACTTCGCCATGCGCTGTGTGATCCGTTTGGGAAAAGCTTCAAACTTGCTGAAATACTTTACCGATCGGGTCGCGGAGGACGAGGTTCGCGTAGCCGTCATAGGGCGTCTCGTCGCGGTTGATGAGCACAAGGCGGCTTCCGCGGTAATAGCGGATGAGCCCGGCGGCGGGATAGACAGTCAGCGAGGTGCCGCCGACGATCAAAACCTCCGCGGCTTCGATGGCGCGGATGGCGCCGTCCACGGTCGCACCGTCCAGCCCTTCCTCATAGAGCACGACATCCGGCTTGATGAGCCCGCCGCAGGCGCAGTGCGGCACGCCGTGCGTGTCGCGGATATACTCCGCCGAATAGGCTTTTCCACATTTGGTGCAGCGGTTGCGCCAGATGGAGCCGTGCAGCTCATAGACGGTCTTGCTGCCTGCCTTCTGGTGCAGTCCGTCGATGTTCTGCGTGATCACGGCGCGGAGCTTTCCCTCCTGCTCCAGCTCGGCGAGGCGGCGGTGCGCCGCGTTCGGCTGCGCGTCCAGCGGGAGCATTTTTTCACGGTAAAAACGGTAAAAATAGTCGGTATGGCGGTAAAAAAACGAATGGCTCAAAATCTCCTCCGGCGGATAGTCAAACCGCTGGTGGTAGAGCCCGTCGACGCTCCGGAAGTCCGGGATGCCGGACTCTGTGGACACGCCCGCGCCGCCAAAAAAGACGATGTTGTCACTTGCTTCGATCCAGGTTTTTAGGGTCTCGATCTCGGAACTGCTCATCTTCAGCCTCCAATTCAGCGATGAATTTCTTTTCTGCCCGCGTCTTATATGGGAAGCGGAGCGCGCGGAACATATCCGGGCGGCAGCGCATGGTGCGCAGGATCGCCTGCTTTTTGCGCCAGCGGTCGACCAGTGCGTGGTTGCCGGAAAGAAGGACCTCCGGCACGCGCAGTCCATGCCACTCGTCCGGGCGGGAATACTGCGGATATTCAAGCAGCCCGTCCCAGTGGCTCTCGTCGGTAAAGCAGACCTCGTCGCCGAGCACGCCGGGGACGAGACGGCACACGGCGTCGGCGATGCACATGGCGGGCAGCTCGCCGCCGGTCAGCACAAAGTCGCCTACGGAGATCTCTTCGTCGACGCATTCGTCGATGAAGCGCTGGTCGACGCCCTCATAGTGCCCGCAGACGAGGATGATGTTTTCATAGTCGCCCAGCAGCTGACGCGCCTTTGCCTGATCGAACACGGTGCCGCAGGGCGAGAGAAAGATCGTATGGACCGGCGCACCGACCTCGTCGCAGATGGCGGACCAGCAGTTATAGAGCGGGTCGCATTGCAGGATCGCACCTCTGCCGCCGCCGTAGGGATAGTCGTCGACCTGGTTCTGGCGGTTGGTCGTAAAGTCGCGGATCTGGTGGGAGCGGATCTCGATCAGCCCCTTTTTCTGCGCTCTGCCGAGGATGCTCTCCTGCATCATGGCGTCGACTGCGCCGGGAAAGAGCGTCATGATGTCAAATCTCATCGCTGCGCATTCCCTCGATCAGCTTCACACGTACAAAGCCCTCGTCCGGGTTCCGCTCCAGAATGAACTCCGGCACAGCGGGGATGAGGTATTCATGCGCACCCTGTACGACGTAGACATCGTTGCCGGGGCGCTGAAGGATGTCGGTGATCGTGCCGATGGTCTCGCCCTCGCAGAGGACCGGCAGACCGATGAGGTCGGCGATGAACATCGCGCCCTCCTCCAGCTGCGCATCCTCGCGACGGATGCAGACGGTCTGTCCGCGCAGGCGCGCGGCGGCGTCGAGGTCGTCGACCCCGGCGAGCTTCATGAGCACGCAGGTCTTCTGCACGCGGCTCGACTGCACGCGCACGGGCGCGCCGTTCAGATAAACGGTGTCGAAGTCCAGAAGAAACTCCGGATCGTCCGCCCATGGCATGACCTTGACCTCGCCGCGGACGCCGTGCGTGCTGACGATCTGCCCGGCTTCAAGAAACGGTTTTTTCATGTGCGACCCTCCCGATATGGGTTTTGACTATAGTATACCGCCTTTTTGCGCCGCCCGCAAGGGCGGCGTTTTGTCACCCCGCGAGGGGTGACACCTTATCCGCGCACGGAGTGCGCGGGGAACGTTTCAACCCCGCTTTCTTTCTCAGCATGAGAAAGAAAGCGCCGTTGACGGTTGAAAGAAAGAATGGCAAAGGGGGGATTTCGATTTCCCCCCTTTGCAATCCCCCTTAAAACGACCAAGAAGGGGGCTGATGCCCCCTTCTTGGATCATTCCCGGAGTTTGGTTTACGCAAAAGCATATTTCAAGCCACCAAAAACGCGATACAGATGCGTATCCGGCAGACTGGCGAGGTAGTCGAAATACTCTGCGGCTCTTTCGACTTCCATACGTCAAATATTCAACGGGCGCTAACTTAACGATACGTGCCATTTATCGTGCGCTCAGGAAACCCGATTCTACGGTCGCCCGAAGGGCGTTCCTTGACCTGAAGTGTAACGGAAATACGTGAAATGGAACAACACGCCTTTTCGCGCGTCAGCGCTATTTCCGCGTCCTGCGCCTCTTTTTTGCATACTTTTTTCTGGCAAGACAGAAAAAAGTATGCCGCCGGAGGCACAGTTGCGGTGTCGCCGCAAAAAACGGCACCTTCGGTGAATCCGGAGAAACGCCCCGCGCACTCCGTGCGCGGATAGGGTGTCACCCTTCGGGTGATGAAGCCTTGCGTCCTCCGGACGCAGTTTTTTCGCGCCTGAGGCGCGGGAAAGCCTTCCACATCCTCCGGATGCGGCTTTTTTACACTCCTCCGGGCGCAAAAAGGCGAACGCCTTCCGGCGTTCGCCCTTTGTTTTTGCTTCAGCAATAAAAATCCTTGATCTTCTTTGCGCGGGAAGGATGGCGCAGCTTGCGGATCGCCTTGTTTTCGATCTGACGGATGCGTTCGCGCGTGACGCCGAAGATCTGACCGACCTCCTCGAGCGTATGCGTCCGCCCGTCGTACATACCGAAACGCATCCGGAGAACATCCGCCTCGCGCTCAGTCAGCGTGCCGAGAATTTCCGTCAGCGCCTCCGCCAGAAGCGTATTGGAGGTCGCGTCCGCCGGAGACGGCGTGTTGTCGTCCTCAACGAACGAGCCGATGGTCGTATCCTCTTCGTCGCCGACCGGCATATCCAGAGACAGCGTGTCCGCCGCGGTGCGGTTTGCCTCGATGATCTTTTCAATGGGAAGATTCAGCTCCGCCGCGATCTCCTCGAGCGTCGGCTCGCGTCCGAGCTCCTGTACGAGCTTGCGGTTGCAGCGGGTCGCCTTGTTGATGACCTCGACCATATGCACCGGTACGCGGATCGTCCTCGCCTGGTCGGCGATGGCGCGGGTGATCGCCTGACGGATCCACCAGGTCGCATATGTAGAGAATTTGTTTCCCTTTGTATAGTCGAACTTATCGACGGCGCGGATCAGACCGGTGTTGCCCTCCTGGATGAGGTCCAGAATGTGTAGCCCTCTGCCGGAATATTTCTTCGCGATGGAAACGACCAGACGCAGATTTGCCTCCGTCAGCTTGTCCTTCGCGGCTTTGTCGCCCTCGCTGACCTTGCGCGCCAGCTCGATCTCCTCCTCTGCGGAGAGCAGACGAACCTGACCGATCTCCTTGAGATACATCCGGACCGGGTCGTCCAGATTGTATTCCGCCGCCAGCTCCAGCGGGTCGACCAGCTCTTCCTCCTCTTCCATAGGCGGAAGCTCGTCGCTGCCGAGAATGCTGGCGTTGTCAATATCCATATCCAGATCGAGCTCCGCACCGACGATCTGAATACCGAGCGCGTCAAAGGTATCGTAGATCTGCTCGATCTTCTCAACCGGGAGGTCCAGCTTTTCCAGCTCCGCCGTCAGCTCCGACGCCTGAATTGCTCCGTCGTGCTTTGCCTTCTCGATCAGAGCGGAGACCCTTGCCATCGCGTCCTCATGTTTTTCGGGCGCGGCGGATTTTGTATTTGTATTCTTCGCGTTTGCCATCAATGTTCATCCTCATTCGTGCGATCTCACGCGCGCGATTTTCCGAAAACCGCGCATCCAAATTATTATATATCAGAAGCGCCCGATTATGCAAGCCGTTTTCTGCATTTTATGTTCTTTCTTTTCTGAATTTGCCCTGATCCGACACGGCATCGGGTCAGATCTCCATGATGACCGGGAGGATCATGGGGTTGCGCTTGGTTGTCTTGAAGAGATAGCCGGACAGGTCGTTCTTGATGTTTGCCTTCAGGGCGCTCCAGTCGCGCGTGCCGCTGGCGGCACAGCGGTCGATGGCGTGCGCGGCGATGACGCGCATTTCCTCGATCAGATTCTCCGACTCCTTGACATAGACAAAGCCGCGGGTGATGATATCGGGTCCGGTGATGACGCTCCCGTCCTCGGAGGAGAGGTTCACGACCACGACGATCATGCCGTCCTGCGCAAGGTGCTTGCGGTCGCGCAGGACCACGCTGCCGACATCTCCGACACCGGTGCCGTCGACCAGAATTTTGCCCGCCGGGACCGTCCCGCCCCACTTGCAGGTCGCCTTTGTCAGCTCCAGGACCTTGCCAATGTCGCTGATGAAGATATTGCGCGGGTCCATTCCCATCGTCTGCGCCAGCTTCGCGTGCGTTTGCAGATGACGCTGCTCGCCGTGGACCGGGATGAAGAAGCGCGGCTTGACGAGCGCGTGGATGATCTTCAGCTCCTCCTGACAGGCGTGCCCGGAGACGTGCAGGTCTGCGAGCTTGTCATAGACGACGTCCGCGCCCTTGCGGTAGAGCTCGTTGATGATGCGCCCGATCGCCTTCTCGTTGCCAGGAATGGCGGAGGCGGAGATGATGATGCGGTCGCCCGCCTGAATTTCGACCTGACGGTGCCCGGAGAACGCCATGCGGTACAGCGCGGACATATTTTCACCCTGCGAGCCGGTGGAGACGATGACGATCTTGTTCTTCGGCAGGGACTTGATGGCGCTGATGTCCACAAGCGTGCCGTTCGGGATCTTCAGATAGCCCAGCTCGACCGAGACCTTGAGCACGTTTTCCATGCTGCGCCCGGTGACGGCGACCTTCCGCCCGTACTTGTGCGCGGCGGTGATGATGCTTTGCAGACGAAACGCGTTCGAGGCGAAGGTCGTGACGATGATGCGCTGGTTGCAGCCGGCAAACTGCCGGTCAAAGCTGTTGGCGACGACGCGCTCCGAGGGTGTAAAGCCCGGGCGCTCGACGTTTGTCGAGTCGCACAGCAGCGCCAGCACGCCCTCGCGTCCCAGTTCGCCGAAGCGGGTCAGATCGATCATGCCGTCCTCGGCGGTAGGGTCGATCTTGAAGTCGCCGGTCATGACGACCGTTCCGACTGGCGTGCGGATGGCAAACGCAACGGCGTCTGCGATGGAGTGGTTGACGTGGATGAACTCGACCGAGAAGCAGCCAGCCTTGACGGTCTCGCCCGCCTCATGCGTAAAGAGCTTGACGACCTTGTCGAGATGATGTTCCTCCAGCTTGAGCTGGACGATGCCCGCAGTCAGGCGCGTGCCGTGAATGGGACAGTTGAACTGCTGCATGGCGTAGGGAATGCCGCCGATGTGATCCTCATGTCCGTGCGTCAGGAACATTCCGCGGATCTTTGTTTTGTTTTTCACCAGATAGGTCATATCGGCGATGACGAGATCGACGCCGTACATATCGTCCTCGGGGAAGCCGAGACCGCAGTCGACGATGATGATGTCCTTGCCGTATTCGAGTACCGTGATGTTTTTGCCGATCTCATTGAGACCGCCGAGAGAGATGATTTTCAGTTTTTCTGCCAAATGAATTTCCTCATTTCTGTAATGTTCGAATTTTTCGTCAAATAGTATGTATTTGATGTGTTTTAGATATGATTTGTGAAATCAAACTGTGTCCGGGCAACACAAAACCGCATACGCTCCGCAGCTCGCTTGCAGCCCTGTACCGCTGCCTGCGTTCCGCAGACGTATGTGCGCCCCATTTCGGTTGTAAAGGGACCGCCGGTTCTCCGCGCCGCACGCACGGCAGATCCCTTTGCGCCGCCGCCTCTCCCCTGCCCCGCGGCACGGAGGAACGCGGCTGCGCCATGATGCCGTGCGATCCGCACAACACGGCATTATACTGGTTAAGTATAGCACAAGTTTTGCGTTATGTATACATTTTTTTCAGATGGAATACAATTTGCTGTGGAAAAGCCGCCCGGCGTGCACGCGCTGCGCGGCGGCATCGCGTTTTTTCGCCGGAATGCGAGGTTTTCCGCAGCGCAGCCTTGTCATTTCCGGGGAAATTTGCTATAATCATTTCTGATTATAAAAGTGTGAACGCGCGCCGCGCGGCAATGCGCCGGGCTTTCCATATCCCCGCTTGAAGGATCAGTGAAACGGAGGTCGTCTCAGCTATGAAAAAACGGGTTTCCCGCCTGCTTCAGCCGGGCGTGATCTGGTACTGCATCGTGCTGCTGGTATTTTCGGCGGCGGCTGCGGCGCTCGACCAGTATTATCTCGCGGGCGCGGAGCTTCTGGTGACCATCATCGTCTTTCTCGTCAGCCGCATCCGCTTCGCGCGCCGCAAGCGGGAGCTGGTGGAGTATGTCCAGAGCGCGACGGACTCCGTCGGCGTGTCCGTACACGCGGGCTCACCGTTTCCGATGGCAGTTTTGCATCTGCCGGAGACGGAGATCATCTGGGGCAATCCCGCCTTTTACGCCATCACGGGGCTGACCGACGCGACGCGCTATCAGACGATGCAGAACGTCGTGCCCGGCTTTACGACCGACTGGCTGCGCGAGGGGCGGACAGAGTTCCCCGGCGATCAGCTCATCAACGGGCGGCGCTACAGAATTTACGGCAATTACGTCCGCTCTGAGGACGAGGAAACGACGGTCAAGCTCGCGACGGTCTATTTCGCCGACATGACCGAGATGTTCAACATCCGCGACGAATACATCCGCACGCGCCCGATCATCTCGATCGTGCTCATCGACAACTACGACGAACTGACGAACAACCTCTCCGACAGCGCGGTTGCAAATCTGGACGCGCAGATCAACGAGACCGTCAGCAAATGGGTCGAGGGCTGCCACGCGCTCAGCCGCAAGCTCGAACGCAACCGCTACCTGTTGATCTATGAAAACCGTGAATTTCTGAAGCTTCAGGAGGGCAAATTCTCCGTGCTGGAGAGCATCCGCTCCGTGGTCAACCCCTCCGGCATCGCGGCGACGATCTCGCTCGGCATCGGCAAGGATGGCGCATCGTTTGAGGAAAATTACAGCTTCGCCATGCTCTCGATCGAGATGGCGCTCTCGCGCGGCGGCGATCAGGCGGTCATCAAGGATCGGTACAATTTCTCGTTCTACGGCGGCAGGACCAAGGAAGCCGAGCGCCACACCAAGGTCAAGTCCCGCGTGATGGCGGGCTCTTTGTCCGAGCTGATCGCGCAGTCCGGCGACGTGTTCCTGATGGGACACCGGATGGCGGACCTTGACGCGCTCGGCGCGGCGGTCGGACTTCTGGCGCTGTGCCGCAAAAAGGGCAAGCGCGGCAGGATCGTCATCGATCTGAAAAACAACGCCGTAGGCGAGCTTCTGAAGGAGCTGCGCGCCATGCCGGAATACAGCGGCGTGTTTATCTCCGGCGAGGATGCGCTGGTCGAGGCGGACACAAGGTCGCTTCTGATCGTCGTCGACACCAACCGCCCCGATCAGGTCGAAAGCAAGGCGCTTTTGGAGGCGGTGCCGCGTGTGGCGGTCATCGACCACCACCGCCGCGCGGCGGATTATATCGAGCACGCCGTGCTCAATCTGCACGAGCCGTTCTCGTCGTCGGCATCGGAGCTCGTGACGGAGCTGCTGCAATACGCGCTGGAGCCGCGCGACATCCGTCCCATCGAGGCGCAGGCACTGCTTGCGGGCATTGTGCTCGACACGAAAAACTTCAACGTCCGGACCGGCTCGCGCACGTTTGAGGCGGCGGCGTTCCTCCGCCGCACCGGCGCGGACACCGTCGACGTCAAGAAGCTGTTCCAGAGCGATCTGGACGCGACGCTGGCGCGCTATCAGGTCGTACAGGCGGCGCGGCTGTACCGCGGCGAGATCGCGATCGCGGCGGTGGACCATGCTGTGACGCGGACCATCGCCTCGCAGGCGGCGGACGAGCTTCTGAACATCTCCGGCATCCTGACCTCCTTTGTGCTCTATCCCGACGGAGGACAGGTCGTGATCTCCGCGCGCTCCATTGGCGCGTGCAACGTGCAAGTGGTGCTGGAGGCACTCGGCGGCGGCGGCAACGCGGCGGCAGCGGGCGCACAGATCAAAAACGCGGACGTGCGCGACGTGCTGGAGAAGCTGGTCGCGTCGATCGATAAATTCTACAGCTGACACTTGACAATTTTCCCACTGAAAGGAGCAAATACATTATGAAGGTAATTTTGACGCAGGACATCCGCGGCAAGGGCAAGCGCGGACAGATGATCGAGGTTTCCGACGGCTATGCCCGCAACTATCTGCTGCCGAAGAAGCTGGCGCAGGAGGCGAACGCCGACAATCTCAACACCATGCGCATGAACGACAAGGCGACGCAGGAGCGTCAGGCAAAGGAGCGCGCGGAGGCTCTTGAAATTTCCAAGCGCATGAAGGACTTCACCCTGACCGTGACCGCCAAGGGCGGCGGCGCGGGGCGGCTGTTCGGCTCCGTGACCAACACGGAAATTGCCGACGCGCTCGCCGCGCAGCAGAAGATCACGCTCGACAAGCGCAAGATCGTCCTCGACGAGCCGATCAAGACGACCGGCGTCTACACCGTCCGCTGCAAGCTGGGCTATGAGATCACCGGCGAGCTGCGCGTGGAAGTCAAAGAGGCGTAAGCCAAAACGGATGAAAAGGAAGTGAGATCGTATGGATGACCTGCTTGGCAGACAGGCGCCGCAGTCGCTGGAGGCGGAGCAGTCGGTGCTCGGCTCGATGCTCATCGACGAGCGCTGCGTCCCCGATGTGATCGGTCTGCTGCGCCCGGAGGACTTCTATCTGAAGCAGAACCGGGACATCTATGAGACCATCTATACGATGTTCAATTTCTCCGAGCGCATCGATCCGGTCACCGTTCTGGACAAGATGAAGGAGCGCGGCGTCTATGACGAGGCGCACTCCTATGACTATGTCTCGCAGCTTTTGCAGATCACGCCGACCGCGGCAAACGTCAAGCAGTACTGCGCCATCGTCCACGACAAGGCGCTGATGCGCGACCTTGCCGGCGCGGCGGACGAGATCAACGAAATGGTCTATGACGGCACGGGTACGGCGCAGGATATGCTCGAGGCAGCGGAGAAAAAGGTCTACGCCCTGCGGCGAGAGGACTCGGGCGAGAGCCTGCAGCATATCGGCAAGGTCCTCCTGAACGTCTATGACCGGCTGGAGGAGCTGGCGCAGTCCGGCGAGGCGATCCCGGGACTTTCCACGGGGCTGCACGATCTGGATCGCAAGATCAACGGTCTGAACAAGACGGACCTGCTGCTCATCGCGGCGCGCCCCGGCATGGGCAAAACGTCCATGGCGCTGAACATCGCGCTGAATGTGGCAAAAAAATATCCCAAAACGGTCGCGTTTTTCAATCTGGAAATGTCGCGCGAGCAGATGGCGATGCGGCTTCTGGCAAACGAGAGCTTCGTGGACCTTCAGAAGCTCATCACCGGACAGCTCACCGAGGAGGACTGGGGCAAGCTCTCCATCGCCTCCTCCGCGCTCAGCCAGACGGACATCCGCGTGGACGACAATCCGACCATCACGGTCGCGGAAATGA
>CAKTVN010000003.1 GCA_934623545.1 uncultured Oscillospiraceae bacterium | reverse complement strand
CACTTGGAGATCCCCTCGCCGTACATGATATCGAACACCGCCTCCTTGAACGGGGGCGCGACCTTGTTTTTCACGATCTTGGCTCGGGTGCGGTTGCCGATGATCTCCGTGCCGTTCTTGATCGCCTCGATGCGGCGGATGTCAATGCGCACGGAGGCATAGAACTTCAGCGCGTTGCCGCCGGTCGTCGTCTCGGGATTGCCGTACATGACGCCGATCTTCATACGCAGCTGGTTGATGAAGATGACGACGCAGTTCGTCTTGGCGATGTTGCCGGCAAGCTTTCGCAGCGCCTGCGACATCAGTCTTGCCTGCAAGCCGACAAAGGTGTCGCCCATCTCGCCCTCGATCTCCGCGCGCGGCGTCAGCGCCGCGACCGAGTCGACGACCACCACGTCCACCGCGCCGGAGCGGACCAGCGCGTCTGTAATTTCCAGCGCCTGCTCGCCGGTATCCGGCTGCGAGACCAGCATGGAATCCGTATCGACGCCGATGGCGGCGGCATATGCCGGATCGAGCGCGTGCTCCGCGTCGACAAAGGCGACCTCGCCGCCCTTTTTCTGCGCCTCAGCGACAATGTGCAGCGCAAGCGTCGTCTTACCGGAGGATTCCGGTCCGTAGATCTCGATGATGCGGCCCTTCGGGACGCCGCCGATGCCGAGCGCCGCGTCGAGCGCCAGCGAGCCGGTCGGGATCGCGTCCACGTTCATCTCCGGCTTGTCACCGAGCCGCATAACGGTTCCCTTGCCAAAATTCTTTTCGATCTGCTGCAATGCGGTTTCCAGCGCCTTTTTCCTGTCGCTGCTCTGGTTGTCGGGAATCGCTCTCCTCTTCTCCATGCCGCGTGCCTCTCTTTCTTCGTTGTTTGCACTCAGTATATCACATTGATCTTCTAAAATCAAACGTTTGTTTCTTAGGGTGTATCTGAAAACTCATGATGTGACCGGCAGCGAGGGATTTTTGCGTTGAGCAAGACATTTTTTCGCAGGAATACTGACGTATTTCAAGGAAAACTGACGCGGCACACCGCAAAAAGGTCCGCTGCCCGGGTGCGTTGGGCGTTTTCAGATACACCCTAAATTTCGGTTTCTGTTTTCTGCGCCCGGACCGCGCGTATGATGCCGCCCGCGTCCTTTACAAAATGCAGGCTCCGGTATCCGGCGCTTGAAAGCAGCATCCCGACCTGCATATGCTGCCGGAAACCGAACTCGAAGCAGATATAGCCGCCCGGACGCAGGCTCTGCGTGTAATTTTCAAGGATGGCGCGGTAAAAATCGAGCCCGTCCTCGCCGCCGTCCAGCGCAAGGTGCGGCTCATGCTCACGCACGGAGCGGTCAAGCTCGCGCATCTCCTGCCGCGTCACATACGGCGGATTGGACACGATGAGGTCAAACTGCCCCCAGAACTTCGGCGCGGGCTCACGGACATCCGCGCGCAGCGCGTTTACGCGCCCGGACAGCTTGAGCGCCGCGAGATTTTTCTTCGCGATCTTCAGCGCCCCCTCGGAAACGTCCGCGAGCGTGACGCGCGCGGACTCCACCTGATGCGCGATGGCAAGCCCAATGCAGCCGGAGCCGGTACACAGGTCCAGCACGCGCTGCGGCGCAGGCATGGCGCGCACCGCCTCGATGGCAAGGTCTGTGACTGCCATCGTATCGTCGCGCGGGATGAGCACATCCGGCGTCACCGTCAGCTCCAAGCCGTAAAAGCTCCATTTTCCGAGGATGTACGCAAGCGGCTCGCCGTGGAGGATGCGCGCGGTATACGCCTGCATGGCGTCCGCCGTCTCCTCGGAGGCATAAAGCTCCCGGTCCGCCAGCAGCGCCGCCGGGGATTTTCCGGAGGCGAACGCCAGAAGCTCCCGCGCGACAAAGGAGGCGTTTTCTCCCTCCGTGACGCGGAGCGCGCGGCGCGCCTCGAGATACAGCTCGCCGTACCGCTTTACCATCGGTCGCTTCCCTTTTCCTCAGGAATGACCAGCTTGAGCGCCTCGATCGCGACCTCGATCATCGAATCATCCGGCTCATTGGTCGTAAAATGCTGGAACCACATTCCAGGCGCGGACAACGCGCGCGTCAGCGCGTTGTCATGCCGACCGACCAAGCGGTTGAATTCATAGCTGATCGCAACGATGAACGGCAGCATCAGAAGCCGCGAGCACATCCGCAGCAGCGTGTTGCTGATGGGGCAGATCGCGCTGAACACGGCGGAGATCAGGATGGAAATGATGATGACCACGAACAGGAAGCTCGTTCCGCAGCGCGGGTGAAGGCGCGTCTGCGGGCGGACGTTCTCGACCGTCAGCGGCAGCTGCGCCTCATAGCAGCGGATTGTCTTGTGCTCCGCGCCGTGATAGGAGAACACACGCTTCATGTCCTTCGTTTTGGAAACAAGGATCATGTACGCAAGGAAGATCAGGATGCGGAAAATGCCCTCGACAAGGCTTCTCAGCACCGCCTGCTCCTTCAGCCCCGGGATGAGCCCGGCAAGCAGCGTCGGAAGCAGAAAAAACAGCCCCACGGAAAACACCACGCCCAGAAACACGGAAAAGGAGATGACCGCCTTTTCAAGCTTCTCGGACCCGAGCTTTTTTTCCAGCCACTGGTCAAATTTGGATGGCTCGCCCTCCTCCTCGGGGAAGAAGTCCGCCGAATACATCAGCGCCTTGACGCCGTTTACCATCGAGGACGCGAAATTGACGACGCCGCGGATGAGCGGAAGCGTCAGAATGCCGTGCCGCTTTTTGATCGGCTCGACCTTTGTGACGATGCCCTCCGGACCGCGGACGACGATCGCGCGCTTGTCCGGTCCCTGCATCAAAATCCCCTCGATCAGCGCCTGTCCGCCGATAAGGGTCTTGAATTTTTCCTGAGACGGTTGCTTTTGCTCTGCCATATATGCCTCTATTCTTCCCCTGCGGGGATGGAAATTGTAACGAGCGTGCCGCCGCCCTCGGCGTTTTCCAGCGCGAGAGCGCCTCCGTGCATGGTCACGATCTCCTCACAGACCGCAAGACCGATGCCGCTGCCGCGGGCTTTGGAGCTGCCCTTGTAGAATTTCATTTTGACGTGCGGAAGCTCCTCCTCCGGGATACCGGGACCGTAGTCCCGGATGCGGACGACCACATTGGGCGCTTCATATGCAATGGAAGCGTCGATGCGCTTTCCGTCGCCGCCGTGCTTGGCGGCATTGTCCAGAATGTTCAAAAATACCTGCCGCATACGCGACACATCGCACGGAATTTCCGGGATGTCCTGCTCGCACGGCTCATAGTTGAGCGTGATGCCCTCCTGCTTGAGGCGGCTGCCGTACATGAAGACCGTATCCTCAAATTCCGCCAGAAGGTCCGCTTTTTCGACATTCAGCGTAAAGCGTCCGTTCTGCATCCTCGTAAATTCCAGAAGCTCCTCGACCATGCCGGTCAGGCGCTTTGCCTCGCGCAAGATGATGAGCATTCCCCTGCGCGTCTCCGGCGCGAGATCGCCCGCGCTGAGGATGGTCTCCGACCAGCCGGAGATCGCCGTCAGCGGCGTGCGCAGCTCATGCGAGACCGAGGAAATGAACTCCGACTGCGTTTTTTCCGACTGCGAGATCTTGATCGACATATCGTTGATCGTATCGGCAAGCTCGCCGATCTCATCGTCATACTGCTTCGGGATACGCACGCCGTAGGAGCCTGCCGCGATGCGCTTCGCGGTCGCCGTGATCTGCGAGACCGGCTCGAGAATGGAGCGGATGAAGAAGCTGCTGATGAACAGCATGAACGCGATGAACAGAAGTCCGACCGCGACCGTGATGACCGCCGTCAAAAACACCTGCCTGTCGACGATCCGCAGCGTCGTGACATAGCGCAGCACGCCGATGACCTCGCCGTTGGAGTAGATCATCGGGCTGGAGACCGCCATGATGCGCTCCCCTGTGGAAGGATTTTTCCCGCGAAAGACGCTGATCTTCTGCGTCGTCAGCGCGTCGGAGACGTCTGAGGTCTTCGGCGGCTGACCCGCCCACTGCCCATAGGAGGAGGCGACGATGTTGCCGCTGGTGTTGATGAACTGAAGCTCCAGCTCGTCCTTATCCTCAAAGGTCTGGGCGAATTTGATGCAGGACTGATAGTATTCGTTATAGCTCTGGCTGATGTAGTTGCCGAAGAAATCGGTCGTCGTCCGCGCCTTGCTTTCCAGCCCCGACTGCATATTGGAATAGTAATACGCCGCCTGCATGAAGGTCACGGCGAGAATGCAGACCGCGACGAGCGCGATCATAATGCTGACGTTGTTCAGCAGCCAGCGCTTTTCAAGCCCGGTGATCTTTTTGAATTTCAGCAAAGGGCGCTCACCTCATTTTCCCGGGACCTGTGCGCAATTTACGCGCCCCATTTGTATCCGAAGCCCCAGACGGTCGTGATATAGGTCGGATTGCCGGTATTGTCCTCGATCTTGATGCGCAGGCGGCGGATGTTGACGTCGACGATCTTGAGCTCGCCGTCATAGTCCCGCCCCCAGACCGTCGTCAGAATGTCCTCGCGTGAAAGCGCACGTCCGGGGTTCTGCATGAAGAGCTTCATGATCGCATACTCCACCTGCGTCAGCTTGATGCGCTTGCCCTCTTTTTCCAGCGTGCGATTGCGGGTGTTGAGCACGAACGGTCCGAGCTTCAGCTCGACGCTGTCCGAGGCGTTGTCGCCGTCGATGCGGCGGTAGAGCGCGTCGATGCGGGCGGTCAGCTCCGCAGGGCTGAACGGCTTCGTCATATAATCGTCTGCGCCGGTCATAAGACCGGTGATCTTGTCCATCTCCTGGCTGCGCGCCGTCAGCATGATGATGCCGATCTTCTTGTCGGTGGCGCGGATGCTGCGGCAGACCTCAAAGCCGTCGATGCCCGGCAGCATGATGTCCAGAATCGCAACGCCCACATCCGGGTTTGCCTTCAGCAGCTCCAGCGCTTCCTCGCCGGTGCCTGCCTCGACGACCTCATAGCCCGCGCGCTTGAGATTGATGACCACGAAGCTGCGGATGCTGACCTCGTCTTCCAGAATCATTACTTTTTTCATAACGGGTTCCCCTCACCTTTCGCCCGAATTCCAGTCTATGTGAATGAAATGAAACATTTCTCTGATCTTGTCCTCTGTGAGCGTTTTCGCCCATGCGCCGCTTCCGAGCTGCGCGGCATAGGTCACGCCGCCCTTTTCCGCGACGACGAAGCGCCCGTCCGTCGATGCGAGCGTCCCGCGGTCCTCGCCGGAGAACGCATAGAGCGTAAACGCAGGCTCCGCCGCGCGGCTGGCAGCGTCCCAGCGCGAGAAGACCAGCCCTCGCACGCCGGAGACCTCGTCGCTGCGCGCGACGGTGATCTCCTCCTCCCAGCTCTGCGGGATCTCGACGTACCATCCGCCGGAGAAGCTGTGATAGGTCGTCAGCTTGAACTGCCTCGTGCCGCTCATGGTCAGATTGTACCACTGAATGACAGAGTCATTTTCTCCGCCTGCCTCGTTTGCCGCGATCGTGACGAGCTGCGGCAGCTCGATCAGACCGTCATGGTCAATGTCGGCGGCGTAGACGAAATAGTTGCGCACCGTCTGGACGCTCTGCCCCAGAGCAGCGGCGGAAACATTCTGAAAGATACCGCCGTGGAACGCGAACACATCGGTCACGATGCTGTCGGTGTCGTAGACGCTGGCGACGAACACCGCCGGGACGTTGTAGGTCAAATTGCCGGAAATGATGCGCTTGACCTGCTGCGCACCAGCGGACATGGACGCCTCCGGCTCGCGCGCAAGCTGCCCATCCTGCCAGCGGTAGAGCTCCGCAACGCCGGAGCGCTGCTCCGGCTCGAAGCGCAGCAGGAACAGGTCCGTTCTGCCGTCTCCGTCCAAATCGGCGAGCGTATACTCCGAGTAATTTGCGGACATCAGCTCCACGATGCGCCCATCCGTCAGCGTATAAGCGCTCATCGCGCGCAGGACCTGATTGCTCAGCTGCCTGCCGATGATGATCTCCAGCCCCGGCGCGTCGTCGAGCTGGACATACTCCACGCTCTCAAACGCCGCGCCGCCGCCGTCGATGGTCCCGATGCTCTGATAGACGCCGTCCACACAGTCAAAGATGCAGGCACTGAGCGGCTTGTCGCCCGGCTTGCGCAGGAAAACGACCGCCTCATCCACGCCGTCTCCGTCGAGATCGGCAAGCTGCACCGACTGCTGATTCATGCCCGAGACCGGGGCGGCATACTGCACACCATCCGTCATCACGGCGTCGATCGCCTTTTGAAGCTCGTAATATTCATCCGAGTGCTTTGGGAGCGCGTACAGCTCGTCCACGGTCTTTGAAATGCAGCCGCTGCACACACAGCTGAGCAGGAGCGCGAGCGCAGCAGGCAAAATTTTCCGAAGGAATTTCACTTCCGCACGCCCCTTTCCGGCACTCTCCCAATGCCGCCTGATATTATATCACAAAATGTAATGGAAGTGTAGCGCTTTTGTAAAGACTTCGTCTATTTCAGCACAACATGTTCATCCCCGAGCAGCTCCCGCAGCTCGCGCAGCATCAGCTCGTCCGGCAGGCATCTGCCGCCCAGGCGCTTCCCGCTGTCGGCGTAGTAGATGACCGTCCGGGTTTTCCCGGGGAACATCCGCAAAATCGGCACGACCTTCCGTGCGCCCCTCTGCGTCTCGGACGCGATCTTCAGATAGAGCGTGCGGTTTGCCGCATTCTCCACCTTCGCGGCGGCAGCGATCTCTTCCTCGGTGTAGTCTGAGAGCGGCTGCACACGGTTCACGACCATCTGCGGGTCCTTGTCCTCACGGACAGAAATGCGCCCCGTGATGATGACAGCGGCGTTTTCATGCAGATAGCTGCCGTACTGTCCGAGCGCGTTTGAGAACGCGAGCAGCTCCATCGTGCCGGTGTCGTCCTCCAGCGTGACATACGCCATCATGGACTGGTTTTTGGTCGTCTTCATCTTGACGTTCTGTACGATGCCCGCGACTGTCGCGATCTGATCGTCGCGGAAGGCATCCGTGTGCTCGGAAAAGCTCTCTAAAATCGCGCCGAGCGCGACCGTATTCGTGCCCTTCAGAAGCGCGCGGTAATCGTCCATCGGGTGCCCAGACAGATATAGCCCCGTCGTCTCCTTCTCCATCGCCATGCGGTCCTTTCGGCTGAGCTCCGGAAGGTCCGGTACGCGGACGGCGGGGACCGCCGTCTCCTCCGCCGCAGAAAGGCTCTCAAACAGCCCCATCTGCCCGTCGACGTTCTTTCTGCGGCTGTTCGCAACGGAATCGAGCACCGTCTCATAGATGTTCAGCATCTGCGACCGGCGCAGCCCGAAGCAGTCGCACGCGCCGCACTTGATGAGGTTTTCGAGCGCGCGCTTGTTGAGGTCGGTGCCGTACATTCTCTGGCAGAAATCCTCAAGCCCGGTGAATTTGCCGCGCTCCGCGCGCTCCTGCACGACCTTCTGAATGAAGCCTCTGCCGATGTTCTTGACCGCAGCGAGTCCGAAACGGATGCCGTCCTTACCGACGGCAAAATGGTCGTTCGACTCGTTCAGGTCCGGCGGCAGGACCGCGATCCCCATGGACTTGCATTCGGCGATATACTCCGAGATCTTGACCGAGCTGTCGAGCACCGAGGTCATCAGCGCCGCCATATATTCACCCGGATAATAGCACTTGAACCACGCCGTCTGATATGCGATGACCGCATAACAGACCGAATGTGCTTTGTTGAAGGCGTAGTTCGCGAAATCATACATCTCGTTGTAGATGCTCTGCGCAACGTCGACCGGAATGCCGTTTGCCTCGCAGCCGCAGATGCCGCGCGCGGGGTCGCCGTGAATGAACGCGCCGCGCTCTTTTTCGATGTCCTTGACCTTTTTCTTGGACATCGCGCGGCGGACCATATCCGCCTGCCCGAGCGAATAGCCGCCGAGTTTGCGGAAAATTTCAATGACCTGCTCCTGATAGAGGATGCAGCCGTAGGTGACAGACAAAATCGGTTCAAGCATCGGGTGCTTGTATTTCACGAGCGACGGGTCGTGCTTGCAGGCGATGAGCCGCGGGATGGAGTCCATCGGACCGGGGCGGTATGCCGCCACGATGATCGACAGGTCCTCGATCGACTGCGGCTTGAGCCCGACGCAAACGCTGGTCATACCGGCAGATTCCATCTGGAACACGCCCGAAGTGCGCCCCTGCGTCAGCATCTCCATCACCTTCGGGTCGTTGTCGGTCACGCGCGCCATGGAGAAGTCCGGCTCGTTTTTTCGAATCTCCTGGATCGCGTCGTCAATGACCGTGATGTTGCGCAGCCCAAGAAAGTCCATCTTGAGAAGCCCGAGCTCCTCCAGTGTCGTCATGGTATACTCCGTGACGATCGTGTCGTCGTTGGTTGCGAGCGGCACATAGTCATAGACCGGCAGCTTTGTGATGACCACGCCCGCCGCGTGGGTCGAGGTGTTCCGGGGCATTCCCTCCAGCGCGCGCGCCGTATCGATCAGCTTCTTCACGCGCTCGTCCGTCGCGTACATTTCCTTCAGCTGCGGCGAGATTTTCAGCGCCTCGTCCAGCGTCATGTGCGGCGTCGCCGGGACGAGCTTCGCGACGATATCCGTCTCGGCGTAGGTAAAGCTCAGTGCCCGCCCGACGTCGCGGATGGCGCCGCGTGCCGCCATCGTGCCGAAGGTCACGATCTGTGCCACATGATCGTCGCCGTATTTCCGGCGCACATAGTCCACGACCTCGCCGCGGCGCGTATCGCCGAAGTCCATATCGATATCGGGCATGGTCACGCGCTCCGGATTGAGGAAGCGCTCGAAGAACAGCCCGTATTTCATGGGGTCGATCTCGGTGATATAGAGCGTATAGGTGACCATCGAGCCTGCGGCGCTGCCTCTTCCGGGTCCGACCGGAATGCCCGCGCTTTTCGCGAAGTTCACAAAGTCCCATACGATCAGGAAGTAGTCCGTGAAGCCCATTTTCTCGATCATGTCGATCTCATAATCGAGCTGCGCGCGGTATTCCGGGTGCGCGTCGCCATAGCGCTCGCGATAGCCCTTGTCACACAGCTCCTTGAGATACGTCAGCGAGTCATAGCCCTCCGGGAGCTTGAACTCCGGCAGATGATACTTGCCGAAGGTAAATTCAACGTTGCAGCGCTCTGCGATCCGGACCGTATTTTCATACGCCTCCGGCACGTTCGGAAACAGCTCGCGCATCTGCGCCTCGGATTTGAGATAATATTCCCTGCTCCCGAAGCGCATCCGGTCCGGGTCGTCCACGGTCTTTCCCATCTGGATGCACATCAGAACGTCCTGCGTGTCCGCATCCTCGGCGCGCAGATAGTGCGCGTCGTTCGTCACGACGAGCGGAAGCCCGGTCTCGCGCGCCATGCGCAGAAGCCCCTGATTGACCTTTTGCTCCTCCGGCAGATGCTGGTCCTGAAGCTCCAGATAGAAATTGCCCGGTCCGAAGATCTCGCTGTATTCCAGTGCCGCCCGCTTCGCCGCCTCATAGTCGTCATGGTGCAGGTTCTGCGCCACTCTGCCCGCCAGACACGCAGACAGGCAGATCAGCCCCTCATGATGCTCGCGCAGCAGGTCCATATCCACGCGCGGGCGGTTATAAAAGCCATCCAGAAAGCCGCGCGAGACCATATAGCTGAGATTGCGGTAGCCGGTCTCGTTCTCGCACAGCAAGATCAGGTGATATGCCTCGCGGTCCAGTGCATAGACCTTGTCAAAGCGCGTGCGCGGCGCAACATAGACCTCGCAGCCGATGATCGGCTTGACGCCCGCCGCCTTCGCCGCGCGGTAAAAATCGATCACGCCATACATCACGCCGTGATCGGTGATGGCGATGGCGTCCTGCCCCAGCTCCTTGACGCGCGCCATCATATCACGGATGCGGCAGGCGCCGTCCAGCAGGCTGTATTCCGAGTGGACGTGAAGATGGACAAATCCCATAGCTGCGCCTCCTTACAGTTGCTTTGAAAGCTCGATGAGCTTGCGCATCCGGTGATTGATCGCGGATTTCGAGACCGGGGGCTGCTGCATCTGCGCAAGCTCGGACAGCGTCGCCTCCGGATTATCCTGCCGGAGCTGCGCGGTCTCGCGGAGCTTCGGCGGAAGCGACGGCATCATGCCGTGCTCCTCGAGCTTCCGGATCGCGGCAAGCTGCTCCAGCGATGCGTCCACGACCTTCGTCAGATTCGCAGTCTCGCAGTTGACGCGGCGGTTGACGCCGTTTCGAAGGTCCTTTTCGACCTTCGCCTCCATCACGCCCATCGCGCACACGGGCGCGCCGATGGTCGTCAGAAAATCCTCAATATAGTCGCTCTGCTTGAAATAGAGCACGCCGCTTCCGCCGCGCGAAAGCTCCTTCGGATAGAACCCGACGTCCAGCAGCAGCGCATACGTCTCGCGGCTGACCTTGTGGTGCGAGGTCACGAGCTCCAGATGATAGCGTTTTGCCGGGTCCGTCACTGAGCCGCCCGCCAGAAAGACGCCGCGCAGGAACGAAAGCCGGTCCGCATCGTCCTCAAGAATGCCGAAATTGACGTGCAGCGTCACGCTCTGCGGCGTGCCGCCGAACGCCGTGAAGATCTTCTTCAGCTTCTCCGTGTCCTCGATCTGGAACACCAGCTTGCCGCTTCCCGGCTCCGACGGCTCCAGGTCAAAGGAAAAGCCAAAGGCTTTTTTGAACAGGCGCGGAAGGCGCGCGGCAAAGTCCAGGCTCTCCGTCACGATGCGGATCATGGTCGGAGAAAATGTATTGCAGTAGAGCAGGATGCCGTAGCATTCCGCCACCGCGCCGGAACGGCGCGTGATCGGCTGGCGGCAGAGCTCCTGCTTGACATTGGAGGAAAAGGACATGGTATCTCTCCTTCTCAGGCTTCAAATTCGTTCCACACAGACAAAATCGCGCGCGAAAGCGCGTCCGGGTCGTGGCGGATGTAGCGCCCCGGCAGACAGAGCGGGAACTCCCGCAGCGCCACGCCCAGCGCCTCGATCTCCGCCCGGTCGAGCGCGATCTGGTCGACGCCCTCCTGCCGGTAGGGCGCGAGCCACTTTTCCGGCACCTTTGCACTGTTCGCAACGCACACGTCGATGACGCCGCCGCCCGCGTGCTCCAAAATGGCGCGGACGTGGTCCTCGCCGGTATAGCCGTCTGTCTCGCCGTCCTGCGTCATGATGTTGAGCACGTACGCACGCACCGCGCCCGAGGCGCGGATGGCTTCGCTGATGCCGTCGACCAGAAAGTTCGGGATGATGCTCGTATAGAGGCTTCCCGGTCCGATGACGATGATGTCCGCATTCAGGATCGCGTCAATGCTGTCCTGAAGCGCCTTCGGATGCTCCGGGACGAGGCGCACCTGCCGGATGCGGCAGTCGTTGATCTTTTTCGCGTAAAAGATCTTGCTCTCGCCGAGCGTTCGCGAGCCGTTGTCAAACTCCGCCTCCAGATAGACGTTCTGGTTGGTCACGGGCAGGACCCTTCCAGTGATCGCAAGGACCTCTCCCATCCGCTGCACCGCCTCGTCAAACGAGCCGGAGATGCCGTTCATCGCCGCAAGAAAGAGATTTCCAAAGCTCTGTCCGGTCAGCGAGCCGTCCGTGAAGCGGTAATTGAGCAGCCGCTCCATCGTCGGCTCGGTGTTGGCAAGTGCCATGATGCAGTTGCGGATATCGCCCGGCGGCAGCATCCCGAGATCCTCGCGGAGCATCCCGGAGCCGCCCCCGTCGTCTGCGACCGTCACAATGGCGGTTATGTATTTCGTATAGCGCTTGAGCCCGCGCAGCATGGACGAAAGCCCATGCCCGCCGCCGATGGCGGCGATGCGCGGCTGGCGCTTTTTCGGCTGATACAGGCGAATACTTTCGCCGCTCGTCTCCCGCATGGCGCTCACCTTCTCGCCATGTCCCGGTGGTTGAGGACCACCGTATAGCCGCGCTTCGTGATAAAGTCCGCAAGCTCCTTTGCGATGGCGACCGAGCGGTGACGCCCGCCGGTGCAGCCGACGGCGATCACAAGCTCCGTCTTGCCCTCCTCCACATACTGCGGAAGCGTGAAGTTCAGAAGGTCCTCGAGCTTTTCCACAAAGTCCTTCGTCGCCTGATACTGGAAGACGAAATTCCGTACCGCTTCCTCAAGTCCGGTCTTGTTGCGAAGCTCCGGGATATAATAGGGATTCGGCAGAAAGCGCACGTCAAATACCAGATCCGCCTCCAGTGGGATGCCGTGCTTGAAGCCGAAGGAGAGCACATTGACGCTCATCGCGTGTTCGCGCATTCCGCCCGCCACCATGTCGATCAGCATCCCGCGCAGCATTCCGGTCGAAAGCCGCGAGGTATCGAGGATGACGTTCGCGCGGTTGCGGATGGGCGTGAGCAGCGTCCGCTCGCGCTCGAGCGCCTCCATCATCGGCGTTCCGTCGCGCATGAGCGGGTGAAGTCTGCGCGTCTCCTTGAAGCGCTTGACAAGGGTCTCGGTCGTCGCCTCGACGAAAAGGATGGAATAGCGCAGTCCCATTTTGTCCAGCGCATCCAGCGACTGAAACAGCACGTCGAAGCTGAGGCTCCCACGCACGTCCGTCACCAGCGCGACCTTTTCATACCGCCCCTTTGTCGCAAGGCATAGCTGCGCAAACTGCGGGATCATCTCCGCTGGCATATTGTCAACACAGTAAAACCCGAGGTCCTCCAGATTGGTCGCGACCTTACTTTTTCCCGCGCCGGAAAGTCCGGAAACAATAATAAACTGCATTTTTATCTCCTACCAGATCCGCACCTCCGGCTCAAGACGGTAGCCGGAGTCCTCATAGACCTTTTTCTGTACCATTTCGATCGCCGCGCGCACATCCCGCGCCGTCGCGCCGCCGGTGTTGACGATGAAGCCCGCGTGCTTGCGCGAGACCTCCGCGCCCCCCACGCCGCGGCCCTTGAGCCCAGACGCCTCAATCAGTGCCCCGGCATAAGCGCCCTCCGGGCGCTTGAAGGTGCTCCCGGCAGACGGAAGCTCCAGCGGCTGCGACGCGCAGCGCTTCGCCATCAGCTCGCGCATCCGCGCGGCGATCGCCTCCGGGTCGCCCGGCATCAGGCGAAAGACCGTCCTGACGATCACACAGGGCATTTTTTCAAACGCGCTCGTGCGGTAGCCGAATGACTGCTCTTCGCCGCGTAGAATGCGCTGCGTCCCATCCGGCAGCAAAATCGTCGTCTCCTCCGCGACCTGCGCGATCTCGCCGCCGTAGGCGCCCGCGTTCATGTAGACGCCGCCGCCGACGGTCCCGGGGATGCCGTGCGCAAATTCCAGACCCGTATATCCGAGCGTCCGCGCAAAGACCGCCGTGTGCGCAAGCGTCTCGCCCGCCATCGCTTCGATCTTCGTGCCTTCGCACGCCCGCAGCCCGAGCAGCGCGTCCTTCGTGCAGATCACGAGCGTATCCACGCCCTCGTCCGGCGCAAGCACATTCGTCCCCGCGCCGAGAATGCGCGGCGCAACGCCGTGCGCATATGCTGCCTTCAAAACGGAAGCAAGCTCCTCCGGCGTTTTTGGAAACGCCATGCACGCGGCGGGACCGCCGATGCGGAACGAGGTATGCGCGCTGAGCGGTTCGTTTTCAAGGAAGCGAACGCCGGGACAGGCGTCCTGTATGGAGTTCAGAGCCTTTGTTTCGATCATAAACGCCTCCGGGTGTTTTATCCATTTGTTTTTACTATACCACAAAGCACCACAAAAGAAAACACAGAAATCGTCTTTTCCGAAAACTCCGTTTTGCTCCCGAAGACAAACAAAAAACGGGCTGACCTTCGTCAGCCCGTTTCAGATTCAGGGATTACTCCTCGTCGTCGACCTCGTCGGAAGCCGGTGCGAGCAGTGCGCGGATGGAGAGAGAAATTCTCTTATGCTCCAGATCGATGTCGATGATCTTCGCTTCGACTTCCTGACCCTCGGACAGAACGTCCTCGGGCTTACCGATGCGGCGGTCCGCGATCTGAGAGATGTGGATCAGACCGTCAACGCCCGGGATGATCTCGGCAAACGCACCGAAGGTCATGAGCTTGACGACCTTGACCTTGACCACATCACCGACGTGATACTCATTGGTGAAGATGGTCCAGGGATTAGTAGCTTCAGTCTTGTAGCCGAGGGAGATCTTCTTCTTCTCCGGATCGAAGGCGATGACAAAGACCTCGATGGTGTCGCCGACCTTGACGACCTCAGCCGGGTTCTTGATGTGGTTCCAGGACAGCTCGGAAACATGGACCATGCCGTCCACGCCGCCGATGTCGACGAACGCGCCGTAGGAGGTCAGGGACTTGACCACGCCGGTATAGTGCTTGCCGACCTCGATCTCGCTCCAGACCTTCTCCTGAGCCGCCTTGCGCTGCTCGGAAGCGACGGAACGGATGGAGCCGACGACACGGCGGCGTGCGCGGTTGACCTCAGTGATGCGGAGCTGGACCTTGGTCTTGACCAGGGCGCCGAGATCGCCGCCCTTGGGAACGTTGGTCTGGGAAGCCGGAACGAACACGCGGATGCCCTTGACATTGACGACGATGCCGCCCTTGTTCTCTTCGGTGACGGTGCCCTCGAGGACCTCGCGGCTCTCAACCGCAGCCTCGATCTCTTCCCAAGCCTTGCCTGCTTCCAGGCGCTTCTTGGACAGACGGACAACGCCCTCGCCGTCATTCACGTGAACGACAACAGCCTCGACCTCGTCGCCGACCTTGACCAGATCTTCGATCTTGGCGGTAGGATCGGAGGAAGTGAAATCCTCGACCGGGATGTACGCAGTGTGCTTGGTGCCGAGATCGACCTCGACCTCGTTGGTGCCGATTGCCATCACAGTGCCGGTGACCTTATCTCCATTATTCAAAGTCTTGAGGGACTGCTCGAGAAGCTCGGCAAAATTCTCCTCCATTGCAGTTTCAACTTTCATTTCTTCGCTCATTTTGTTGTTTACCTCCTTAATTATCCACGCCGGAGTCGATGCTCCTGCCGTGATACCCACAGTTTTCGCGTTAGATAAAAGAAGCATATCCAACTCAGCCGCACTGTCGATCAGGGCGACATTCTTGCAATACTGCCTGCAAATATCAGCGAGACGCCCCGTATTCGAGCTTCTCGCGTCGCCGACAACCACCATGGCATCACATTTCTTTGCCAGATCGGTCGCTTCTTTTTGACGCATCTCCGTAGCTTTGCATATTGTATCAAATATTTCGCAATTTGTACACTCTTTTTTTGCGATCTCGCAGGTTTTTTTCCATAAATTCTGCGTACTGGTGGTTTGGCTGACCATTCGCATGGGAATTTTTGTGCGATTTGCATCAACTGCCAGCCACGCGGCAAATTCCTCCGGCGTTTCAAAGACGAGCGGATGCTCGCACCAGCCCGCGATGGCCTGTACCTCGGGGTGTGCGCGGGTGCCGATGATGATCGGCTGCTGGCCGTTTTCCTTTGCAGCGGAAATGATGCGGTGGATCTTTTTTACGAACGGGCATGTCGCGTCGACGATCTCGACGTCCATTTTTTCAAGCTGCTCCATCACCGCACGCGAAACACCGTGCGAGCGGACGACGACGCACTCCCCTGTCCGGGCCTCCTCGGGCGCATCGATCTCCCGCACGCCGAGCGCCGTGAAGCGCTCGATCACATGACGGTTGTGGATGATCGGGCCGAGCGTCGCAACGCGCTTTCCGTCCCGTACGGCCTGCTCGACCAGCGCGACCGCACGATCAACTCCGAAGCAGAAGCCCGCTGTTTTCGCCAATATGATCTGCATAGCTGTCACCGCCCATTCGGTAGATCGTGCGGAGGATATCGTCCGCCTCCGCCTGAAGCGCCTCGTGCGGGGCGTCCGCCGCGCAGGATACCGTCCTCGGCCGCCCGACGATCACGTCGATCGGGCAGAACGGCGTCTTATTGCGCGTCACAAAGATCGGCACGACCGGGGCGCCAGTCACAGCGGCGATGCGCACTGCGCCTGTCTTCGTCCGGACATGCTTATCGCCGTTGCAGCGCGTCCCCTCTGGGAACATGAGGAGCTTGTCACCGCTTTCCACGGCACGGATCGATTCCTCGACCGCCTTTGTGTCATGCTCACCGCGGTGGACGAAAATGATGCGGAATTTCTCCATCACCCAGCCGACAAACGGCACGCGGCGCAGCTCGCTCTTTGCCATGATCCGAAACAGCTCCGGCTGACGCAGGGCCAGAATGACCCAGATAGCATCGGCACCGCTGCTGTGATTGGCACAGAGGACCGCCGCGCCTGCCGGAAGATTCTCAAGCCCTGAAACGCGGAGCACCGGATGCCAGAAAAACAGTCCCACGCGTGCAATGACAAAGCAGACGCGATACCAGAATCTCATCCCAGCTCCCCCCTGACGATCTCCAGAATGGCAGCTTCCGCCGCGTCCATATCCATCCCGGACGTGTCAAGCTTCACCGCACCGGGGGCGCAGCGGAGCGGCGCGATGGCGCGGGTCGAATCCTGTTTGTCGCGTGCCTTCATGTCGGAAAGCACCTTTTCATAGGTCGTTTTCTCACCCTTTGCTGTCAGCTCCTCAAAGCGGCGGCGCGCCCGTACCTCGGGCGAGGCGGTCAGAAAGATCTTGACGTCTGCGCGCGGCAGGACAACGGTCGCGATGTCACGCCCGTCCATGACGACGCTGTGATGCCTTGCGATGTCCCGCTGCATGTCCAGCAGAAACGCACGCACGCACGGCTGCGCCGAGACGCCGGAGGCATAGCTTGACATGAGCGGCGTGCGGATCTCATCCGTGACGTCCGCGCCGTTGAGGATCATGTGCTGCGCGCCTGCCGCGTCATACTCGACCGAAATATTCACATCGTCCAAACAACGACGAATGCCGTCCTGATCTTTCGGGCCGATGCCCATCAGCCACATGTGATAGCCGACGGTGCGATAGATCGCGCCCGTGTCCACGTATACAAAGCCGAGCGCCTTTGCCGCGCGGCGCGCAAGCGTGCTTTTTCCGGCTCCGCTGGGGCCGTCGATGGCAACGCTGAATTTCTTGTCCTTCATAGGGCATCCTCCCCGTTTTTGATGGCTTCCGCCGCCGCGGCGCCTGCCGCGCGTCCGGTCGCCCATGCGATCTGTAAATTAAACCCACCCGTGTAGGCATCCACGTCCAGAAGCTCGCCCGCGAAATAAAGGCCGCGCGCCAGCTTTGACTGCATCGTTTTCGGGTCGACCTCCGAGACCTTCACGCCGCCGGAGGTGACGATGGCATCCTCTACAGGTGCCTTGCAGGCGATCTCTACAGTGAAGTGCTTGATGATCTCCATGAGCGCCCGGCGCTGCTCGCGCGTAACGGAATGCACCTTTTCCTCCGGCGGGATGCCGCTTCGGCGGATGACCACCGGGATCATCGACTTCGGCAGCAGCTCCACGAGCGCATTCTCAAAGTCCCGGTTCTGGAACTTCTCAAAATCACGCAGCAGCCGCTGGTCAAGCTTTCCCTCATCCAGTGCCGGCTTGAGGTCGATCACGGCGGTATAGCTGTCCTTTTCGTTCATATGCGCGCTGGCGCTGAGCACAACCGGGCCGGACAGGCCGAAATGTGTGAACAAAAACTCGCCGAATTCCTGAAAAACTGTCTTCTTTTTCTGGTTAACCAGACGAAAATCAATATTTTTCAGTGCCAGCCCCTGCATCTGCTTACAGTCGTGGCCCTTCTCCACCAGCGGCACAAGCGAGCCGACAGGCGGCACGATTGTGTGTCCTGCCGAGGCCGCCAGCCGATAGCCGTCTCCGGTCGAGCCGGTCTGCGGATAGCTGCATCCCCCGGTCGCGAGGATCACAGGGCCGTCATAGCTTCCGCTCTGCGCGCGCAGGCCCGTGACTGTGCCGTCCTGCATCAAAAGCGCCTGAACATCTTCCTGACACACGCGGACGCCCAGCCGCCGCAGCTCCGCGCGGAGCGCGTCAATGACGCTGGCAGACTTGTCGGACTGCGGGAATACGCGGTTTCCACGCTCCGTTTTCAGCGCGCAGCCGCGCGCCTCAAACCACGCCATCACATCGCGCGGCGGGAAGGCATAGATTGAGCTGTACAAAAAGCGCGGATTGCGCGGTACATTCTGAAAAAACTCCTCGGGCGCGCAGTCATTCGTCACGTTGCAGCGGCCCTTTCCGGTGATATAAAGCTTTTTTCCGAGGCGGTCGTTCTTTTCAAACAGCATGACGCGCGCGCCGCGCTCTGCCGCCGTGATGGCAGCCATCATCCCCGCCGCGCCGCCTCCGATGACGAGAATATCCGGCTTATTCCACGCGCTCATAGACATCATACTCATCCCAGAGGCGTTCGAGATCCTTGAAGGTCTTCGAGACCTCCTCCTCACGCTTGCGGCTGACCGCCACGATGAGGGCGTTGACCACGCTCATCGGCGCGACGAGCGAGTCGACGATGGAGACCATATCGCTCTTGGCCGCAAGAACATGATCCGCGATCTTTCCCGCAGGCGCGTCCGGCTTATCCGTGATGGAAATGAGCGTCGCGCCGCAGTCATGCGCATACTGCATCGTTTTGATGGTACGGCTGGAATAGCGCGGGAGGCTGATGCCGATGACCACATCGCCCTTGCCGACGCGCAGGAGCTGCTCGAACATTTCGCTGGTCGCGGTGGACGAGACAAGCGACACATTGTCAAAAATATTCCGGAAATAGAAATTCAGGAAGCTCGCGATCGCTGCCGACGAGCGCACGCCAACAATATAGATGTGCCGCGCGCCGAGGATCGCGTCGACGCTCGCGTCCATTTCGCGGCGGTCGAGTGTCTCGCTCGTTTTGCGGAGCGTATCGATATCCGCCTGAAGGACGGTGGAGACGACGTCCTGGTTGCCGATGCGGTCATTCGCGACCTCGATGCGCTGGACCGAGGTCAGCTTGTTGCGCACAAGCTCCTGAAGCGTCTTCTGCATGCTGGGATAGCCGTCGAAGCCAAGCTCGACGGCAAAGCGAACGACCGTGGACTCAGACACGCCCACGGTTTTGCCAAGCTTACTGGCGGTCATAAACGCCGCCTTGTCATAGGACTGCAAAATAAAGCCCGCGATCAGCTTCTGCCCTTTGGAGAATGTGCGAAGCTGGTCTTGAAGGGCTGTCAATACATCGGACGCCATCGCTGCGCCTCCAATCATCGCCGCATTGCGGCATAAATCTTTTATATCATACCGTTTCCGCGCTGGTTTTGCAAGCGGAATACAGGCCCTTTTGCACGGAAAATTCTGAGTTGTGCTTAGCGTCAGCTGACGCTAAAGCTCCGCCAGCAGATCAAGCACGCTCTGATAGCGCTGCTTGGGGCTCATCATGGTGCAGCGCTGGACAACGCGTCCCAGCCGCCCGGCGGCAAGACGCCGCGACGGATGCTCCCCCGTCAGCATGACGTTCAGCACCACACCGAGCGAATAGATGTCCGCACGCGGGTCTGTCTGCGACAGGCCGTACTGCTCCGGGGCAGCATAGCCTGTTGTTCCAAGGATCATCGTGTCCATCGTCAGCTCCGGCGCGTCGCTGTGATAGATGCGCGAAGCGTCAAAGTCGATAAGCACAGCCTCCTGCCCGCGCAGGAGGATATTTTCCGGCTTCACATCCCGGTGCACCGCGCCGAGCGAATGCAGCACATACAGTGCCCGGCAGAGCTGCCCGGTGATGCGGCGCGCCTCCGGCGCCGAGAGTGTTCCGCCCTCCAGCAAAAATGCCAGCGTATCACCGCGCACAAATTCCTCCAGCACGATCACATGCCCGTTCCGCTCCGCCGTCTCCATGATCTGCGGCAGATTCGGACAGGAGACCGGGATCAGCCTCTGATAGACCGTACCGCTGCCCTCATAGCGGCGGAAAATGAATCGCTCGCCGCTCTTGCGGTGGCGCACGATGCCGACGCTCCCGCGCCCGCTTTTCTTCAGCTCCCGGACCATATCATACTCTGTCTGCACCGCGTCCAGAAGACAGTCGTAAACGTCCATATCCACCCTACCGCTCTTGCATTTTATCTGAATTTCATGTAATATATTTTTAAATTATAGCGAAGAAAACGAGATTTGTAAAGGACGCCTCCCGATGAAACAGAAAAACACAGTCAACCTGCAATCCGAGCTGACACAGTGCGACAGCCTCAGCGCATTTCTTCAGAACAACGAAAACAGCTTCAATATGGACAGCGCGCAGGAATGCCTCAAGGATATGCTCGACCGGAGCGGCATCAGCAAGGCAACGCTTGCCAGAAACTCCGGTATGAGCGAGATCTATGTCCACCAGATCCTTTCCGGCCGCCGCACGCCCTCGCGCGGCAGGCTGATCTGTCTGTGCTACGGCCTGGGCGCGACGCTGGAGGAAGCGCAGGAGCTTCTGAAGCTGTACGGGCTTGCGCAGCTCTATCCGCGCAGTCGGCGCGACGCGATTTTGATCTATGGCCTGATGCACGGCGTATCCGTTCAGGAGATCAACGACCGCCTCTTTGCCGAGGATGAAGAAACACTCTATTAACAATGTAAAAACGGGAGGCCGAAAGCTCCCGCTTTTTATATTTTTGCTCACTGCTTTCCATCCGGGAACGTCACCGTGATCTTCGTGCCGACGTCCGGTGTGCTTTCCAGCGCGATGTGTCCGCCGAGATCCTGCACGGCATGCTTGACGATGGAAAGGCCGAGGCCTGTGCCGCCCGACTGGCGCGAGTGGCTCTTATCCACACGGTAGAACCGCTCAAACACGCGGCTCTGGTGCTCCTGCGGGATGCCGATGCCTGTGTCCTGCACGGTCACAGCCGCAAAGCTGCTGTGCTTTTCCACAGTCACGTCGACCGCGCCGCCGTCACGGTTGTATTTGATCGCATTGTCGCAGATGTTGAAAATGGTCTCGGTCACGAGCCTCCGCACGCTGCGGATGTGCGTCTTTTCACCGTGTACGCGCAGCGTCACATGCTTTGCCGCCGCGGCGCTTTCCAGCGTGGCCGCCGTCTCCTCACAGATCGTATGCAGCTCGATCTCCTCATACGGCAGCTCGCCGCCCTCATCCAGCTGCGAAAGCCGGATGATGTCGTCGATCAGCGTGACAAGCCGCGCCGCCTCGGTGCGGATATGGCCGATGAAGCGCGGCATATCCTCCTGCTTCACAAGACCGTTTTCGATCAGCTCCGCGCTGCCCATGATGGACTGGAGCGGCGTTTTCAGCTCGTGTGAGACGTTCGCCGTAAATTCGCGGCGATTGCGCTCGGCATAGGCCTCCTCCGTCACATCGAACGCGAGCAGCACCGCGCCAACGACCGCGCCGTTCGACTCGATGCGGCTGATGTCGAGCTGATATTCCCGGCCGTTGCGCTCAAAGCGCGTCTCGTTGTGGCCGGACTGCATGGCGTGATCGATCGCGACACTCAGCTCATGACTGCGCTCGACAGTCAGGAAATCCTGCCCAACGCAGCCCTCATCCGTGCGGAACAGCGCCTGCGCTGCGGGGTTGATGCTCAGGATCACGCCTTTTTCATTCATCAGGACAAGGCACTCGTTCATGCTGGACGTGATCTGTGCAAATTCATCCTTCTTCTGCTGGAGCGCCTTCAGCTGCGCGTCGATCTGACGGCGCTGCTGGTTGATGCGCGTCAGCAGCGGCGCGATCTCCTCATACGCGTCGTTTTCGAGCGGATTTTCCAGATCAAGCCGATTCAGCGGCGCGACCACATGCGCAGCGATGCGTCTGGCCAGAATGAATGCCAGCACAAGCGCAGCACAGGCCACGACCAGCATCGGCTGGAGCATGCCCATGGCGACCACACCGATGGTCGCGCGGCTGATCGAAATGCGAAGCACGCTGCCGTCCGTCATGCGGCGCGCATAATACACGGTCTTCTCCAGAAGCGTGCTGGAATAGCGGGAGCTTTGCCCCTCTCCGGTCTGCATCGCGGCGCGGACCTCCTCACGCTGGGCATGGTTCTCCATCGTGCTTTCGTCCGCCTGCGAGTCAAACAGTACCGCACCGTCCGGACCGATCCATGTCAGACGGTAGTTTTCACCCTTCAGCGCCTGAAGATAGCTGTCGCCCGAGGTCTCCACTCCGGTCATGGCCAGTGTCAGCTCATCCTCCATCTGCCGCTCCTGCACGCCAGTGAAATAATCGTACAGGCAGCCCATGATGATCAGGATGCTTGCCAGCAGCACGGCAACGACGGCGATCATGATCGACTGAAAAATTTTTCTGGTCATGTCTGCGCCTCCAAACGATAGCCCACACCGCGCACCGTCTCGATGTGCTTTCCGTATTCACCAAGCTTCTGCCGGAGCGTCCGGATGTGCATGTCGACCGTTCGCGTTTCGCCAACGTAGTCCTCGCCCCAGATGGCGGCAAAGAGCTGGTCGCGCGTGTACGCAACGCCCGGATGCGACAAAAACAGCCGCAGAAGCTCAAATTCCTTGTATGTCAGCGCAATGCGCTCCCCGTCGGCCGTGACCGTATGCTCGTCGAGATTGACGCTCAGGCCGCCCATTTTCAGCAGCCTCTGCGCCGGAGCGGGATTGCAGCGGCGGAGCACAGCCTTGACGCGTGAGACCATCTCCATCATGCCGAACGGCTTGACCAGATAATCATCCGCGCCGAGGTCAAGGCTCTGGATCTTATCATATTCCATGCCCTTGGCCGTCGCCATGATGACGGGGATCCGCGCCGTCTCCGGTTCGGCGCGCAGAAAGCGCAGGAGCGACACGCCGTCCTCGCCCGGAAGCATCACGTCGAGGAGCACCAGCTCCGGCTTTTCCTGCCTCAGCGCTGCCCGGAATTCATCCGCATCGGCAAAGCCCTTGGCCTCAAACCCGGTCGAGCTGAGTGTATAGACCTCGATATCCCGGATACTGGCGTCGTCCTCCACACACCATATCATGCTCATTCCTCCCCTTTGTGCACACCTGTGACCGAGAACACCACCCATTCGGCAATGTTCACGGCATGGTCGCCGATGCGCTCAAAATATTTTGCGATCATCAGAAGATCCAGCGCATACTCGCCGTCGTCCGGCTTTTCCGCAATGAGCGAAATGAGCGCCGTCTTGACCTTGAGGAAATAGTCGTCCACGATGTCATCATAGCGGATGACGCTCTCCGCAAGGCCCGTGTCCCGGCGGACAAAGGCGTCGACGCTGTCCGTGACCATCTTGATCGTGGCGCGGCCCATCTCACCGATGACCGCGCAGTTTTCACACGAGCGGCCGTTCAGGAACATGATGATTTCGGCAATGTCCGCTGCCTGATCGCCGATGCGTTCCATATCCGTGATCATCTTGAGCGCCGCGGAGATCTGGCGCAGGTCGCGCGCCACGGGCTGCTGCTGGAGCAGAAGCTTGAGACACATGGCCTCAATGTCGCGTTCCATCTGGTCGATCTCGGTATCCAGCGGCTCGACCCTTTCCGCAAGCGAGCCGTCGCCGTCCAAAAGCGCCTTTGCTGCCAGTGCAATGACCTCCTCGCACATGGCGCCCATCTCGATCAGCTCCTTGTTCAGGAGCTTGAGCTGCTCGTCAAACCGACTTCTCATCATCCAAACCTCCCCGTGATGTAATCTTCCGTTCTGCGGTCCTCGGGCTGCGAGAACATTTTCTCGGTATCGCCGTACTCGACCAGTTCACCCAGCAGGAAGAACGCGGTCTTGTCCGAGATGCGGACAGCCTGCTGCATGTTGTGCGTTACAATAATAATAGTGTACCTGTCTTTGAGGCTGATTGCAAGCTCTTCTATTTTGGAAGTTGAAATTGGGTCGAGCGCGCTGGTCGGCTCGTCCATCAAGAGCACGTCCGGCTCCACTGCCAGCGCACGCGCGATGCACAGGCGCTGCTGCTGGCCGCCGGAAAGACCGAGCGCCGACTTTTTCAGCCGATCCTTGACCTCGTCCCAGATGGCCGCGTCGCGGAGCGAGCGCTCAACGATGTCGTCAAGACGCGCCTTCGCACGGACGCCATGCGTCCGCGGGCCGTAGGCGATGTTGTCATAAATGCTCATCGGGAAGGGATTCGGCTTCTGGAACACCATGCCGATCTGGCGGCGCAGCTCGCAGACATCGACAGACGGGTCGAAGATGTTTTCGCCGCGATAGGTCACTTCTCCGGTGATCTGCACGCTCGGGATGAGGTCGTTCATACGGTCGAGTGTTTTCAGAAATGTCGACTTGCCGCAGCCAGACGGCCCGATGAGCGCCGTGATGCTTTTTTCGGGGATCTCGATGTTGATATTTTTCAGAGCCTGCGTCTTCCCGTACCACAGGCACAGGTCCTTGACCGAAATCAGGTCATTCATAGGCTTCTCCTCCTCAATTCATCTTCAAATGCGAGACCGTACCAGTGCGCCGGGAGCCGCCGCTCCGTCGCATGGATGCAGTTGTCGCAGAACGCGACCGCATAGATCAGCGCTGTGCGCGTGTCATGGCCGCTCAGGATCTCGCCGCAGAGGCTGGACGCGAATACATCGCCTGCGCCGTGGAGCGCAATGTCCAGCTTTTCCTTTTCAACGCGCATCGTGTCGCCGTCTTCCACCCGGCAGAGATAGCCGATGTGCCCGCCGCGCTCCACGCTCGTAATGACCGCCGCAGGCGACGGCAGCGCCGCAAGCAGCTTTTCGTCATCGTCATTCACGGACAGTCCGGTCAGCAGCGCCGCCTCCGTCCGGTTCGGCGTGATCATATGCGCCATAGACGCAAGCTCCTGCATCGCGGGGACAAAATCCTCCGTAAAACACGGATAAAGACTCCCATGATCTCCAAGGACCGGATCGACAAGGATCAGCGTATCCGTGCCTGCAAAATCTCTGATAAACCGCTGCGCAAATCGGATCTGCTGCACTGAGGTAAAAAATCCGGTATAGATGCAGTCGAACTGCATGCCGAGTGTCTTCCAGTGCGCTGCAAAGGTCTCCATCTCCTGGGTCATATCCTTCACCACATATCCGTCGAAGCCGCCCGTATGCGTGGAAAGAATCGCCGTCGGGAGGGCCACAGCCTCGACGCCGTAGCTTGAAAGGATCGGGACGGAAACGCTCAGCGAGCACTTTCCGAAGCAGGAATAATCATTCAAAAGCGCTGCGCGCTTCATGCCTGTGCCGTTGATGGGTCTCATAGGCTTCTCCTTTTCTTGAAATACTTGCCGACCATCGTGGCCGCCAGATTGATGAGGAGCGTCAGCACCATCAGGATCGACGCGATGGCAAACGCCACGTCAAACTCGCCCTGCTCCTTCGCGTATACATAAAGCGCGACCGTCAGCGTTGCGCCGGAATTTTTCAGTCCCTTTGCAAGGCCGTAGAGCGTATGCGCAAAGCCCGCCGTGTACAAAAGCGCCGCCGTCTCGCCGAGAATGCGCCCGACCGACAAAATGCAGCCTGTGATCACGCCATCCACACATCCGGGCATGACCACCGTCCGGATGACGCGCCACTTTCCGGCGCCAAGCCCGAACGCGCCCTCGCGGTAGCTCTGCGGGACGGTCTTGAGGCTCTCCTGCGTGGTACGCATGATCGTCGGCAGGTTCATGATGACCAGCGTCATGCTGCCCGCCCACAGGGAGGTCTTCATGCCGAGGAACTGACAGAAGAACAGCATGCCGACCAGGCCGTAAATGATTGAGGGAATGCCGGACAGCGTCTCCGCCGCGTATTCGATAATCCCGACGAGGCGCTTGTTCGAGGCATATTCCGTCAGATAGATCGCCGCGCATACGCCGAGCGGCAGTACGATCAAAAGCGTCGCCAGCACGACATAGAGCGTGTTCAGGATATCCGGCAGAATGCCGATGCTCCCGGACAGATAGCTCGGTGAGGTGGAGATGAGCTGCCACGACAGGTGCGGCACGCCCTTATAAAGCACATATACAATGAGAAACAGCACCAGCGCGCAGGTCAGTGCCGCCGCCAGATACATCAGCACGCGCAGAATGGCGTTGTACGCGCGCCGGGAATTTGAAATACCATGCCGCATGACCGTCACTCCTTACTGCGCTTGAGGAAAAAGTTCAGCGCCGCGTTGATGAGCATGATGAATAGGAACAAAACCAGTGCGATGGAGAAAAGCGCCTGACGCTGAAGGCCGCTGGAATAGGACATTTCGCTGGCGACCGCCGTGGTCAGGAAGCGCACGCTCTGGAACAGAGACGGCATATTCGCCACATTGCCGGAGACCATCATGACCGCCATCGCCTCGCCGATGGCGCGCCCGACGCCGAGAACGACCGCCGCCGCAATGCCGCTCTTTGCCGCGGGCACACTGACGCGGAACCATGTCTCGACCGGGGTCGCGCCAAGCGCGAGCGACGCGTCCTCATACTCCGGCGGGACGGCCTCAAGCGCCGTCATGGAGACCTTGATGATGGACGGCAGGATCATGACCGCAAGCACGATGATCGCTGCAAGCAGGCTTGCGCCGTCCGGAAGCCCGAAGATCTTTCGGATACCCGGAACCAGCACCAGCATGCCCACAAGGCCGTAGACGACCGACGGGATGCCCGCGAGCAGGCTGACAGCCTCCTCTACCACCGCGCGCAGGCGCGGCGAAGCGGCCTTCGCAAGAAAAACCGCCGTCAGGAAGCCGATGGGCACGCCGATCAGGATCGCGCCCGCCGTGCCGTAGACACTCGTCAGGATAAACGGCAGGATGCCGAATTTCGGCTCTGCCTGCGTCGAGGCCCACACCTTTCCGAACAGGAAATTTCCAAGCCCGATCTCACGGATCGCCGGAAGTCCGCTGACGACCAGATACGCCGTGATGAGCAGCACACATCCGACCGTGAGCAGTCCCATCACGAGAAAGATGCCGTGGATGACCGACTCCAAAAGCCGATTGTTTGTTTTTCCGATCTGCCGCTGCGCGCGGCCATGCTCGAACATACACAGTTCCGCCTTTCTTCTGGATAGCCCCATCGGCTTACAAACGAACGCAAAAGCTTGTGCGCGCTTGTCAGCCGATGCGACGGGGTATGCGGCGGCGACCCGAGGATCACCGCCGCGTGTTTTCTGTTATGCTACCGGGACCGCACCCGCCGCGGAGATCAGGTCTGCCGCTTCCTTCGAGGTGGCGAAGTCAAAAAACTTCTGCGCCGCATCGGAGAGCTTCTCGCCGTCCTTCGTGACCAGGACGAACGGGCGCTGGACCTTGTAGCTGCCGTCCTTCACGGTCGCTTCGCTCGGGGTGACGCCGTCGACATCCAGCGCCTTGACACTGTCCTTGAGGGCTGCCAGAGAGGCGTAGCCGATGGCCGCCGGGTTCTGGGAGACGGTGGTGATC
>CAKTVN010000002.1 GCA_934623545.1 uncultured Oscillospiraceae bacterium | reverse complement strand
CTTTTTACCGCCAGCGGCTTTTTCTTTGCCGCGCAAAGAAAAAGGGGCTGAATCGTTCCCCGCGCACTCCGTGCGCGAAAAAGCCTCCCGCATCCTCCGGATGCGGTCCCTCCGCGCCTGCGGCGCGGTTATTTTTCGCCCTCCGGGCAAAAAGAGTGTCACCCCTCCGGGGTGACAAAAAGCCGCCCCATCGGGCGGCTTTTTCCTTAATAAACTCGGACCTCGAACACACGAACATCCTCCGCGCCGTTCGTCGCCGTGAAGCGCAGCTCCACGCGGTCCGCCTCGACCGGCGCCGGGAGATCGAGCACGCACAGGCGCTGATAATTGTCCGTGACTGCCGTTTCCCAAACCTTCCTTCCGCCGTTCCAGAGCGTCACGGAATAATCCCGGACAAGCTCCTTTGCGACGCCGATCGGCTCCTTCTCGATGAACGCCTTTGAGACGGAGATGCAGCGCTCCTCCGAAAGATCGGGGTCGAACGTCACGCGGACCTGCGAAACGACGGAGGGCTTTTCCAGCTCCAGCGTCAGCGTCTCGCCCGCCGGCGCGAGCCCGTTCGAGCACCACTCGTGGATCTCGGTGTCCGTGTTCCGGCTGACACCGCTGAGGACCTTTTCCGCCTCATAGCCGCTGCGCGCGGAGCTCGCGCGGACGCGCGCCGTGCGCGCCAGATCGAGCGCATCCTCGTTCCGGCAGCCGGGAATGTAGCAGTCGTCCTTCAGAAGCGCCTGCCGCAGCTCCTGGATGTATTTTTCGCCGAACTCGACCGGCGTACAGCCTCGTTTGGACGCCATCGCCGCCGCCGTACCGACAGCCTGTCCGCCGACCGCGCACGTTCCCATGACACGGGTCGAGCCCATCGCGAGCTTCGAGGCGCTGATGTCCCGCCCCGCCATCATCATGTTCCGGATGTTTTTGGAGCAGTAGCAGCCGTAGGGGATGGAATAAAGCCCCGGAAAATTCCGGACCATGGACGGGATCTCGCCCTTTGCCGCGAAGCCGCCCGCCGTGTGCTCGTCCATCGGCCAGCCGCCGTAGGCGACCGCGTCGTCGCGCAGCTGCCGCGTGTCCTCGCGGATGTCGTTTTCCGTGAGGATGTAGGTCCCCATCAGGCGGCGGCTCTCGCGCGTGCCGGAGACGTTTCCTGCCCAGATGAGCTCGTAGTTCTCCGCGCCGTGGTCGCCGCCGTTTTTGATGTGATCCCAGACGCCGTAGAGCGTCTTATACAGCTCCCAGCGGATATCCTCCGCGGATTTGATGATGTCGTCCCAGTCGCCGCCGAGCTCGACCCACCAGTAGCCGGACTGTACGTCGTATTTTTCCACCAGCTGGTCTGCATGGTCCTCGTAATCCTCGTCCGGGCGGAGGACTACAACGTCGTCGTCGGTGTGGTATACGACGACATCGCCGTGATAGCGGTGCTTGAAGAAGCTCTCGTCGAAGCTGTACGCCCATGAGGGCTTTGTGAATTTCACCGGGTGCCCGACGTCCTGCGCGCAGAAATAGATCGTGTTGCCCATTGTGCAGCCGTCTTCTTTTTCCGGCGCGGATTTTTCGTGATAGGTCGCGCTGTTTTCTCTGCCGATCATATACTCCGCGCCCGCGAAATAGCCGAGCGTTCCGTGCCCGGTCGCGTCTACGTAGATGTCCGCCGTGAAGCGAAAGCGCTTCTCCGTCGTCATCTGATAGCATTCCACCGCGAGGATCTCATTCACGCCCGAGATCACGCGCTCCATCGTCGTGTTCATGAACGTGTCCAGATTCTCCGTTTCGAGCGCCTTGGACCACAGCACGCCGTCCCAGATCGAGTAGTTATAGCTGTCGTTCAAATACTTGTTTTCCAGCTGAAGCTCCATCAGAATGCCTGTCTCCGCCGCGTTGGTCTTGCCCCAGTGGCAGGACGCGCCGGAGATGTGCATTCTCGTCTCGGAGCTTGCGTTGCCGCCGAAGACGCTCCGGTCCTGCACCAGCGCCGTTTTGGCGCCATGCCGCGCCGAGGCGATCGCTGCGCACAGACCGCTCATGCCGCCGCCGACGACGACCACATCATAGTGCTGCAGCTCCGGCGGATTTTCCGAGGCGGCGGGCGTTTCGTGTATAAATTGCTTCATAATCAGGATCCCTTTCTGCTTTTATCCCAATCGTTTTGTCCAATGCCAGACCGGCATTATCTTGAAATGAATGCGCGTGGACCGCATCAGGATTCGGTGCGCGGGAGGACCTGCTCCGGCAGGACGCAGTTCGTCGGAACGTAGTCTGCGCCGAGCGCGCACAGCGCGCGAAAATCCTCCGGCGTATCCGCCGCGCGCAGGCAGAAGCACACGCCGTGCGCGTGCGTCTCGCGCAGAAGCGCCTCCGGCGCGTCGTGCCAGTCCTTGTAGTTATAGGACACGCCGCAGTAGCCCCGTGCCGAAAGCGCTCGCATCGTCTGCTCGCTTGAGAAAATGTGATGCAGAAATACCTTCTGCGAGAATTTCGCCGCGCTTTCGATGTGCGCGTATTCGATGCTGGACAGGATCACCGCCTCCTCCGGGAAGTAGCGAAGCGCGATCTCCAGCACGCCCGGCACATCGTCCGTTTTCGTCTCCAGAAATGGATGGCAGCCGTAGTCCCGGCAAACCTCCAGATACTCCTCCAGCGACGGCATCGGTCCGAAGCCGCGCCCCGGTCCGCGCCACGCGCCGCCGTAGGAAAGCCGCCGCAGCGCGTCAAACGACTGCTCCGAGACCGCGCCGCTGCCGTCGAACATCCCGTCGACGCTTGCGTCGTGGATGCAGACGTAGCGCCCGTCGCGCGTTTTCCGGATATCCGTTTCGATCGCCCAGAAGCCGGCTTCCCCGGCTTTGCGGAATGCCGCGAGGGAATTGGGCGGGCAGCTTGCCGCGAGCCCGCGGTGCGCGATCAGCTTCGGGCGCTCCGCGCAGTTTTGTACATCAATTCGCTCCAACCGCTTCGCTTCCTTCCTTGAGCCGGGCGAGCAGCCCGGGCAGCTCAAAAATGTCCCATAGCTCATACGCCGCCTTGCCGCCGGGCATCGCGCCCCAATACGGCGAGGTCTTGACCCGGATGGAGATCATGCCCGCCCGGTTTGCGCCCAAAATGTCTGTTTCCGGGCTGTCGCCCACAAATGCGAGCCGCTCCGGCGGCGTTTCGAGCTGCTTGCTCATCTCCTGAAAGATCGGGACGTCCGGCTTTGCCGCGCCAAATTCGCCGCTGATCAGAATGGCGTCAAACGACGCCTCCAAGCCCAACAGCGCGAGCTTCTGCCGCTGCCGCGCGCCGGTCCCATTCGTAATGAGACCGAGGCGATAGCCTTGCTTCCGGAGACCAGCCAGCAGCTCCGACGCGCCCGGATAGGGGACCGCGACGCGCTTGAAGCCGTCGTCGAGGATAAAATCCCGGAATGCGGCATAGCCGGGGTCATCCCGGAAAACTGCCAGATCGCTCAGGCAGTGATACACAGCTTCCCAGCCGCCGTAGATCAGCCAGTAATCCGCCTGCGCCAGCAGCTCGCCGAGCGCATAGGCGCTCAAGCCCTCGCGGAACCACATCGGATGCTCCCGCGTCATCAGAGACGCGATGGCGCGGAGCGTCGAAAAGCGGTCATACAGCGTCCGGTCCAGATCAAATGCGATCGCTTCTATGTTTTTCACAGCGCCTCCACCTCCGCCGGCGTCAGCGCTGATACTCAACGGCGACCGCCGGATGGAAGGCAATCTTGCCCTCTGCCTCCGGTCCAACCTTGCACAGCTGCCCCCGTCCGGCGACCGGCTCGTGCGCGCCGTCCTTGTCCGGGTCGACGTAGGTCCGGAACCATGCCGTCAGCTGCGCGCGCAGCTCGCGCGCCTTCTGCTCGATGAATTTCGGTCCGTAATTGAAATACCGGTTTTCCGTCAGGAGATTGAAATGCTCCGCCGGGTCGTGTACCAGATCGTAAAGCTCGTTCGGTCCGTCCGGATAGCGGTGGATGTACTTCCACTCCTTGGTGCGGATCATGCGGTTCGGTCCGTACTCGTCAAAGACGACGATGCTCTCATGATAGTCCTGATACGACTGCTCCGTCAGCAGCGGCAGGAAGCTCCTGCCGGGCAACTGCCCCGCCTCCGGATTTTCGATCTTCAGGAAGTCCAGCAGCGTCGGCATGAAGTCATACGCGCTGAGCAGCGCGTCCGAGACCACGCCGGAGCGAATTTTTCCGGGCATATTGAAGATGCACGGGACCTTCACACAGGTATCGTACAGGTTGAGCGGGTTGGTGGCGTTGCCCTTGCCCCAGACGCCGTGCTGCCCGCCGCTGAAGCCGTTATCCGAGGTGAAGATGATCAGCGTATCGTCGCGGATGCCCTTTTCCTCGAGCTTTTGGATGATCCTGCCGACGCCGTCGTCCACGCCCTGCACCGCCGCGTAATAGCCGGCGAGCAGATCGCGGATGGTCAGATACTCACGGTCCTTTGACGCGAATGTCAGACTGTAAGCGATGTCGTGCGGATTCTGGATGCTCCACGGGCTGCGCGGGTCCTGAGGCACGTCGGAGAACGTACAGTTTTTCTCATAATACCGCACATATTCCTCGCGGTGCTGGTCGACGTGCGGGCTGTGCGGGGCGGTATAGGTCAGATTCAGATAGAACGGCTTGTCGTCCTGCTCGCAGCATTCGTCGATGAACGCCAGCGCGTCGTCCGTGATCACATCCGTCAGATAGCCCTTCGTCTGGATGCGCTCCGTGCCGCGATAGACCTCCGCGTCGTGATAGGTGCCGCTTCCGCCGAGCGTGACGAACCAGTGCGAATAGCCCTTCTGCGGATATCCGGTCGCGCCCAGGTGCCACTTTCCGCTGATACCGCAGGTATAGCCGCTCTTTGCCATCAGCTCCGTATAGCCGGTGATGCCCTCGAGGTACTCGACCGGCGCGTCGCCGTGCGTCTCGCCCGCGCCGCAGCGGATCCAGTCCAGCACGCCGTGCTGCGATGGGATGCGCCCCGTCAGAAGCGACGCCCGCGCCGGCGAGCAGACCGGGGATGCGCAGAAGAAATTCTCCATCCGCACGCCGCCAGCCGCCAGCCAGTCGATGTTGGGCGTGCGGATCTCGCGGTTTCCGTTGCAGCCCAGCGACCAGTAGCCCTGATCGTCGGTCAGGATCAAAATGACGTTCGGTCTTTTATCCGTTTTCATTTCGTGTTCAAGCCTCCTCAACCCTTTACGCTCGAGGAAGCGATGCCGTCCTCAAAATATTTCTGCGCGGAGATGTACAGGATCACGACCGGAATGATCGTGCTCGCTGCCGCGCACATCATCAGATTGTATTCACGCGCCGTATCGTTCAGATAGTATCGGATGGCAAGCGACACGGTGTAGTTTTCCTTGCTCGGCAGGAAGATGAGCGCCGAGAGATATTCGTTCCACGAGCTGATGAACGCGAGGATCGCCGCCGAGATCAGCCCGTTCTTCGTCAGCGGCAGCATGATCGACCGCCAGATGCGGAAGTAGCCCGCGCCGTCGATCAGCGCCGCCTCCATCATCTCGTTCGGCAGGCTCAGATAGAACTGCCGCAGCAGGAATATGGAGGTGAAGTTGAAGAAATTCGGGATGATGAGCGCCCACAGCGTGTCGTACAGACCGATCTGGTGGAAGAGCATATATCTCGGAATGATCAGAACCTGCATCGGGATCATCATCGTCATCAGCATCAGCGTGAACAGGAGATTTCTCCCCTTGAACTCGATCTTCGCGAAGGCGTAGCCCGCCATCGACGAGACGATGAGCTGCCCCACCACGCTGACCACGGAGATCGTCAGCGAATTTGCGAACGACTTCCAGAAGGGCATATCCGCGTCCGTCCAGACAGACGCATAGTTATAAAACCGAAGCTTGTCCGTGAACCACCGGAACGGCTTTTCAAAAACCTGCATCGGGGTCTTCAGCGAGGAAGAGAGCATCCACAGCAGCGGCAGCATAAACGCGATCGCAAGCAGGAGCAATACGAGCGTCAGGATCAGCTTTCGGATCGATAGTTTACCTTGTTTCATCGTATCCTCCTTAATAGTGGACCCACTTCTTCTGAAGCTTGAAGTTGATCAGCGTCACGACCAGCACCAGCAGCACCAGCACCCACGCCAGCGCGCTCGCGTAGCCGAAGTTGTAGTTGCTGAACGCCTCTTCATAGATCCGCACGACCAGACTCGCGCTTCCGGAGGATTTACCGGAGGAGGTGATGATGTTGATCGCGGCGAAGATCTGGAACGCGTTGATCATACGGACGATCACCAGATAGAACGTCGTCGGGGAGATCATCGGGACCGTGATCGAGAAGAACTGCCGGATGGGGGACGCTCCGTCGAGCTCCGCCGCCTCATACAGGTCGTGCGGGACCATCTTCATCGCCGCGATGTAGACGATCAGGCAGAAGCCGATGCCGGAATAGATCATGACACAGATGATCGGTATTTTGGACAGGCTCGCCGAGGCAAGCCAGTTGGGTGCATTTTGAATGTGGAACAGCTTTTCAAGGATATCGTTGATCGCGCCGTCCGCGCCGAACAGGAACTTGAAGACCGCGCCCAGCGCGACCATGTTGGAGATATAGGGAATAAAAAATGCCAGGCGGAAGAACCGCTGGAAATAAACTCTGCCGTTGACGGCGTGCGCCAAAATCATCGACAGAAAAACCGTGACCGGAACGATCGACACCGCGTAGATGAACGTGTTGAGCAGCGCCGTTTTGATCGATTTGTCCGTGGTGAACATTTTTACAAAGTTCTGGATGCCTACAAATTTCAGCGTGGAAAAGCCCGAGAAGAAGTTCCACTTTGTAAACGCCAGGATCAGCGACGCCAGCACCGGCAGCAGCACCAGGACCAGAAATATGATCAGCGCCGGAGCCAGGAATGTGTATCCAACAAGCGTCTGCCTTGTCTTTTTTCGCATTGGGAGTCCTCCATTTGCTGCGGGCAGAACCACACGCTTCCATGTGGTCCTGCCCGGGTGTTACTATGCCTTATTGGGCTTCCTGAATCGCCTGATTTGCGTAATCGTTCAGCTCCTGCAAGCCGTCCTCCACGCTCATCTGACCGCTCAGAATGTAGTCCGTGTACTCGTCCAGATAGGACGCGATCTCGCTGTAGCCCGTGATGAACTCTTCGTGATACGCGGGCTGACCGATCGCCAGAACGTTCTTCACATAGGAGTCCACGTCCACGAACTTCGCCGCGGTCTCTTCGTCGCCGAATACCAGCGAGACGATCTCGTTGGGGTCAACACCGGTCCAGGTGGTCGTGTGACCTGCCTTGTAGAGGTACTTGCCGCCGTAGGTGGAGGCGAACTTCGCAAATGCGTAAGCCGCGTCCTCATCCTGGCAGTTGCTCGTCACGCAGTAGAAGGAGTTCGGCATATTGCCGAGCGCGTAGTTCGTTTCGCCCGCTTCGTTCACGGGATACGGCGCGTAGCCCAGAAGGAAGTCGTGCGGATAGTTCTCAGTGTCCATGACGAAGCGGGTGATGATGCTCTCTACACAGGTCGCGACGGTGCCGCTCCACAGAAGGTCGCGGGACTTCTGTTCGCCGGTGATGAGGTTGATCTTCGGGAAGAGAATGCCCTCTGCCTCTGCGTCCAGCTCACGGTTCAGGATCTTTGCCGCCAGACCGCTGGTGAAGTCCGCCTGTCCGTCGCTGGTGTAGAACGCGTCGACGCCCTTGGTCTGGCGCATCGAGTAGGTCCAGTAGTCGCGCTGGTTGAAATCGCAGCCGCCGTAGACCTCGGTGCTGCCGTCGGCAGCAGTCTTGGTCATGGCGCGGCAGGCGTCAAGGTACTCGTCCCAGGTCCAGGAATCGGGCAGCTCGCCGAGACCGGCTTCCTCCCACGCGGTCATGTTGACTGCCACGAAGATGGACAGACCGCCGGACGGGAAGCAGTAAACGCGGTCATTGTATTTGTAGGCGTCCGTGCCCCATTCCTTCACGAGGTCCAGATTGTCCGCCGCCAGACGGTCGGTGATGTCGGCGAGCATCGCGTTTTCCCAGCGGAACGCCGTGTTGTGCGTGCCGAAGCTCAGGATGACGTCGACGTTGCCGCTCTGGATGGAGGTGTTGGCAAGCATATTGCCCTCGGCGTTGTTCGTGTAAATGTCATAGGTCACTTCGATGTTCGGATAATACTCATGGAACGCTTCGATCAGCGCGTCGGTCCCGAGACCACCCTTGAACGCCGTCAGGAGCCGGACGCTGCCGGTCATCTCCGCCGCGTTTTCCGCGATGTAGACCGGATCGCCCGCAGGCGCATCCTCTGCCGGAGCTTCCGCGGTGTCGCCGCTGCTCGTATTGTCGGACGCGGGGGTATTGTTTTGATTTTCTGCTGGCGTCTCAGCCTGATCTGGCGCGGACTTTGAAGCGCACGCAGCCATGCTCAGAACCATGACGAGCGCAAGCAGTATCGCAAGAACTTTTTTCATCTGCATGATCCTCCATATTTCATTTTTCGTCTCCAGATCGGGATGCGGTACTATTGAACAATTCGGCGCTGGCCAGACATCCAAATTTCGTCAAAGTGCTCATCTCGTGTTCTTAGATTAGCAGATTTTTTCGGCTTACACATTCAAAAATATGCACAGAAGCTACAAAAAAGTGCACATTGTTGCACTGCCGCCTCCATTTATGGTAAGATGACTGTGACAATTGCTGCGTGTCTGCCCGTGCCGGGGCAAAAGGAGATGGCTTCTATGAATACGGATGAACTGATCACAAAATTGTTCTTTCTGCTGGATCAGCTGTGCCATAAAATCGTTATCAAGGATTTTGTCGGTTTCATGAACTGGGACAACACACTCGGGACGGCGCTGCTGCCCTATACCGGGCATCACGCGCCTTTCTGCGCGGCGGTCAAGCAGAACGCCCGCGCCTACGCGAAATGTGTCCGGTGCAGCCACGTACACCAGTACGACTGCACAAAATTCAAGGAGGCGTTCGTGATCCCGTGCTTTCTCGGGCTGTCCGAATATTCCGTCCCCATCCTCATCGACGATCAGTGCATCGGCTCGATCTCCGCGGGGCTCTGGTGCACGGACCCGGATACCTCAGAGCGAAAGATCCGCGCGCTGGCGGAGCAGTTTGATATGGACCGGGAGCTTCTGCTGCATCTGTTCTCCGAGCTTCCGACCGAACCGGCGTTTTCGCTTCAAAACCGGAGCGTCGTGGACTTCATTGCCGTGCTGCTCGCGGAGCTGTTCCGCCCCTTCGTGCATCACACGCAGAGCGCCTCCAGCAAAAAGCCGGACATCGACAAGGGCTTCCACACCATCCTGACCTATATCCGCAACAACTACACAGACCCCGGCATCAGCGTGAGCTCCATCGCGAAGGCGTGCAATTACTCGCGCTCCTTTGTGAGCCATACCTTCAGCCGCTATATGAAGATGAATCTGCGGACCTATATCAACCAGATGCGCGTCATCCTCGCCAAGCACGAGCTGCAAAGCGGGAGCAGCGTTGCGCTGACCGCGATGGTCTGCGGCTTCAGCGATGCGAACTATTTTACGACCATCTTCCGTCAGGTCGTCGGTGTCAGCGCCTCGCAGTATGCCCGCAACACCAACCGCCGGGAGCGTTATCCGCTGCAATCGGATTCGCGCAAGACCTGCGCGCTCCCGGATGCGGCGGACGGGAGCGGGAAGGGTTGAGCGCGTCCCTTGGCAGAGCGAAATTCCGGCACAACAAAATCACCCGCCCTCCCTTCGGAGAACGGGCGATTTTGGTTTAGGAGGCAATTCACGCCGCGGACAGGAAAACCGCTGCGCTTTGCTAGGGATGAATGGGATTATGCGAGGGGATGGGGTTATGCGATGGGATCTATGGTCTCGCCGGACGCCGGTAAGGGGAAGACGACGCCCAGCGCTTCCAATGAATGAATTTCAGTAAGCGATGATTCAATCGGCAAGAGATATCAGCGAGAGATTTTGACACAGATGAAAGTTTGAAAGACGCAGGAATACTTTGTGTATTTCAAGTTTTTCAAACTGCGTAGCTGGGGCAAAAGATTCGCTGATAGCCGCGGACGATTGATTCAGCGGTTACTATCACTTCGCCAGCTCTTTGCCGAGTGCGCGGCAGGCTTCCAGCGCCGCGTCGTCCGGCGCTTCGCAGCAGGTGACGCTTTCGCAGATCAGGCGGATACCGGTGTCGGCGCAGTCCTTTTCCCAGGTGCGCATCCATTCGCCGTCGCCCCAGCCGTAGGAGCCGAACAGCGCCGCGTCCTTCCCGGCAAGCTTTTCCTTGCAGGCGTCGAACATCGGACCGAATTCGCTCTCCTCCAGCGTCTCGTCACCCATTGCCGGGCAGCCGAGCGCGACTGCGTCCAGCGCGGACAGCCCGGAGGCGTCCACCGCGTCCGGCGTCAGCAGCAGCGCGTCCGCACCCTCTGCCTTCATGCCCTCGAGGACAGCGTTTGCCATGGCTTCGGTGTTGCCCGTGCCGCTCCAATAGATCACAGCAGTCTTTTTCATAATATGTTATCCTTTCTGTTCTGAATGCTTCTTCAAACCGCCACGGCGAGCTGCTCCACGCTGGAGCCGCCGCGCCACAACCGGCAGTAGATCTCTGTACATTTTTTATACTTTGCGAACAGCCGCCGCGCCGCGTCCGCGTCGCCGTAGACTTTCCACAGCCCGGCGTATTTGAAATTGGCGGCGTGCTGGTCGATGAAGCCCTTCACATCCTCGGGCGGATAGCTGAGGAACAGCCCGATCTCATGCGGGAACTCCGGCTGCTCGCGCAGGCGGCGGATGAGCGTCCCAATGCAGCGCGAGCAGCTGCGGCAGTCATAGCCCGCCTCCCGCAGAAGCGCAGCGGCGTCCGTGTCGCACAGATCGCTGCGCAAGCGCTCCGGGCGGTAGAGATACAGCAGCGCCCGACCCTCGCAGAAGCGCAGCGGCAGCAGGCAAAGCCCCTTCGGCGCAAGGCGGCGGTTCAGACTGCGGATCTGCCCGGTCAGCGCCTCCTTCCGCGTGTATTTGCAGGAAAAGAGGTTCCCGGTCTTGATCCCCGCCAGCGTCGGCGCACATTGACGGACCAAAAGCTCCTCTGACATTTTGCCTGCCTCCCTTCCACGCTGTTTCTGCAAGCTTTCCCGCTTTGCGTGATTTCTATTCGCTAATGGTTAAAGTGATCTAACTGACGCTCAAAAGAAAGTGCCCATGCGTCGCAGCTTTCGCTGCGGGGCGGCGATGGCTTCCGAATGGCGGTTAGAGCAGTCTAACCTATGCGGCAAAGAAAAAAGTCATTTGACTTGGCGTCAGTATACAGGAAAAATGCGCCGCTGTCAAGCCCTCCTTGCGAAAAACTTTTTCCCGATGCGTTTGCGTGCCGTGGTGCCTGCATTTCCATGCAGCGACGCGGGCACGGTCTGCCCGGCTTGCCTTTCGACGCCTTATCTGGTATAATGACCGGACATATCGAAAGGAGTTTTCCAAATGCAAACCCCCGAACGCGGCTATCGCCGCACCATGTGCGCGTGCTTCATCGGCTATTTTGTACAGGCGGCGATCTGCACGCTCGCGCCGCTGCTGTATGTGCGCTTTCATACGGAGTTTCAGCTCCCGCTGGAGCGTATTTCGCTGCTCATCACACTGACGTTTCTGATGCAGCTGCTGGTCGACCTGCTCTCGTCTTTCTTCGTCGACCGCATCGGCTACCGCATCAGTATTCTTGCCGCGCATCTGCTCGCGGCGGCAGGCTTTGCCATGCTTGGCTTCCTGCCGGACCGGACGCAGGATCCCTATGTGGGACTCCTGATCGCAACCGCGTTTTACTCCGTCGGCGCGGGGCTCATCGAGGTCCTCGTCAGCCCGATCATCGAAGCTTGCCCCACCACGCGCAAGAGCGCCGCGATGAATCTGCTGCACTCCTTCTTCGGCTGGGGGCAGATGTCTGTCGTGCTGCTTTCCACGCTGTTTTTCCGCCTTGCGGGCATTGAAAACTGGCGTATTCTCTGCTGCATCTGGGCGGCGCTGCCGCTTGCAAACGCGGTGCTGTTTTTCTTCTCGCCCATCCCGACGCTGGAGGAAGAGGCGGGGAAGCACGGCGTCAAGCCGCTGCTCCGAAGCGGTACCTTCTGGCTGTTTTTCATCATGATGCTCTGCTCCGGCGCGAGCGAGCTTGCCATCAGCCAGTGGGCTTCCGCGCTCATCGAGACGGAGCTCGGCGTCAGCAAGACCGTCGGCGATCTCGCCGGACCCTGCCTGTTTGCGCTGTTTATGGCGCTTGGGCGTATATTTGGCACGCGTGTGGATGACTGCGCGCTGACGCGGCTGCTTCAGGGCGGCGCCGCGCTGTGCATTGCGGGCTATCTGCTCATCGCGCTCGCACCGTTTTCGTGGCTGAGCCTTGCCGGATGCGCACTGAGCGGGCTTGCGGTCTCCGTGACATGGCCCGGGGCGCTGAGCCTTGCCGCGCAGCGGCTGCGCGGCACAGGGACGGCGCTGTTCGCGCTGCTCGCGCTCGCGGGCGACATCGGCTGCACGGTCGGTCCGACCTGGGCGGGCTTTTTCGCCGGACGCTTCGGCGGAAGTCTGAAGCTCGGCGTCCTGTGCGCCAGCGTGTTTCCAATCCTGCTGTTTCTGACGGTCACGATCTTCCGCCGCAGGCACAGGCTCGTCACCCCGGAGGGGTGACGGTCTCTCTGTGCCGAAGGCACAGAGACGCACCCGAAGGACGCGACTCGTGTCACCCCGAAAGGGGTGACACCTTTTTTGCGCCCGCAGGGCGCAAGCCGCGCCGGAGGCGCGGAACTCTTTTCTGGATTCACCGGAGGTGCCGTTTTTACAGCGACGCTGTAACTGTCGCTCCGCGGGCATACTTTTTTCTGTCTTGCCAGAAAAAAGTATGCAAAAAAGAGGCGCTGGACGCGGAAATAGCGCTTACGCGCGAAAAGGCGTGTCGTTCCGTTGTGCGTATTTCCGTTACACTTCCGGTCAAGGAACGCCCTTGCGGGCGACCGTCAAATCGGGTTTCCTGAGCGCACGATAAATTACATGAGTCGTTAGATTAGTGCCCGTTGAATATTTGACGTATGAAAGTCGAGACAGACGCAGAGTATTTCGACTACCACGCCAGTCTATCCAATTTCGCATCTGCATCGCGTTTTTGCGACTTGAAATATGCTTTTGCACGAACCAAACCCCTGGGAAAATCCAAGAAGGGGCAGCAGCCCCTTCTTGGTCGTTTTAAGGGGGATTGCAAAGGCGGGGCTCCCGCGCGAACCCAGCGAAGCAGTTCGTGCGGGAAAAGGAGGAACAACGAAACGGACGAGACCTGCCGCTTGCGGCGAAGCGAGGGATATGGAGTTTGCGAGGACGCCGCCCGAAGGGCGTTCCTTGACCTGAAATGTAACGGTAAAACGTAGAATATAACGATATGCCTTTTCGCGTCCTGCGCCTCTTTTTTGCATACTTTTTTCTGGCAAGACAGAAAAAAGTATGCCGCCGGAGGCATCTCGCACCCTCCGGGCGCAAAAAAGAGGGGGCGCGGGGCGATGCCTGCCCCGTAGGTATAGAAGTGCAGCGGCAACCGTTCGGTTGCCGCCGCGGGGAAATGGAGCCAGTTGAGCGTATATCATACACGGCAAAATGCCGTATATTTCAAATCCGGGAAGCCCATTGGTTCAGTGATTCCCAAATTAAATGTGACGGATGACGCCGCCGTCGATCAGGACAGAGTTGCCGTTGACGCCGTCGTTCGCAGCCGCGAAGAGAACGGTCATGGCGCATTCCTGGACAGTGGTGAAGCGGCCGATCAGCGACGGAGCGTCGTTGCCGTTGATGAAGTAGTCCTTCTTCGCCTCTTCCACGCCGCTCAGACCGCGGGTCTTTGCGTAGGATTCCAGATAGCCGATGTGACCTTCGGTGATCGTCGTGACCGGCAGGACGGAGTTGACTGTGACCTTGGTGCCCTTGGTGGCTTCCGCCATGCCGCGCGCCAGAGCGGTGGCAGCCGCTTTGACCGCGCCGTAGGCGATGACGTCCTTGTTCGGGCGCAGCGCCGCTTCGCTGGTGACGAAGATGATCTTGCCGTAGTTACGCTCCATCATGTCCTTGAACGCCATGCGCGCAAGACGCATCGGGCTCATGAAGTCCATCGCCCACAGCAGCTCATAGTCCTCGTCCGTCAGATCGAGGAAGGGCTTGATCTTGCCGCTCGCGGTGGGATAAATACCGGCATTGTTGACCAGAACGTCCAGAGGACCGTCCTTGGTCGCTTCCGCGTACAGATGCTCCAGAGAGGCGATGTCGCGCAGATCGGCGGCGATGCCCTTGACGGTCGCTTCCGGATTGGCGCTCTGGATCTCGGCGGCGACGCGGTCACAGTCCTCCTGCTTGCGCCCCGTGACGATCACGTAGGAGCCTTCCTTTGCGAAAATATCTGCGCAGCCTCTGCCGATGCCCTTGGTGGAGCCGGTGATCAGAACCTTCTTACCCTTCATGCCAGTTTCCATTTTTCTACCTCCATAAATACAATGATTCTTGCGGCGAAACGCCTTCATTGACACCAGAATAGTCGAAACGTTTTCAAAAGTCAAGACGCGAAAAGCAAAAAACTATTTTTCGTTCTTTGCGCCAAATTTAAGCACTAATTTTGTACTTTCTGTACAAATATCGGCGTTTCTCAAAAAAGTCGAGCTTGAATATTGACAGATTTCAGGCAAAAGTGCTACTATATTCCCCGAAAAAACTGAAAACCTTTTCAGAAAGAAAAACGGAACACACAAAGGAGGGAACGCAATGCAATATTCCGATGTGCGGCGTTATCTCGGGAACAGCAAACAGCTGTTCCGTGCGGAGGAGTACCGTCTTGTCGGCGGGAAAGGGGACGGAATGCGGATGTTTTCGGTCCGAAACGGTGCCGAAATGGAGCTCGTCTGCTCCGCCGACCGCGGGATGGACCTGCATTATCTGCGCTGCAAGGGACACAGCCTCGGCTTTCTGACGAGCGCCGGGGATGTCGCGCCGCAATATTATGACGATCGGGGGCTGGGCTGGCTCCGCTCCTTCACCGCCGGGTTCATGAGCACCTGCGGTCCGGTCAACATCGGCGCGCCGGACGCCTGGCGCGGCTGGGAGCGCGGGCTGCACGGGCGCGCATCCAACACACCGGCTGAGGAAGCCGGGCTTCAGGTCGACGAGACGCCGGACGGCATTTCCGCGACGCTGCGCGGCGTGCTCCGCGAGACCATCCCCGGGCAGGAGCATCTGAAGCTGACGCGCGTCATCCGGACGGAATACGCAAGCCCCTGCATCCACATCCGCGACACCGTCTTAAACTGCGGACGGCAGAAGAGTCTTCATATGCTGCTTTATCATTTCAATCTCGGCTATCCGCTCCTGTCGGAGCAGACGGAGCTGCTCCTTCCGACGCGCCGCGTCACGCCGCGCGACGCGGAAGCTGCCGCGCAGCCGGAGCTTTGGAGCAGGCTCACGCCGCCGGAGGACGGGTCGCCAGAGCGGTGCTACTATCACGATCTGGCGTCCGCGCCGGACGGGAAGACCTTCGTTGCCGCCTATCAGCCCGCGCTGGACATCGGCGTCGCGATCCACTTTGACCGCACGGTGCTGGACCACTTTGTCCAGTGGCGGCAGACGGCGGCTGGCTATTACGTCATGGGCTTGGAGCCGTGCAACGCGACCATCGACGGCATCGCCGACGCCCAGGCAAACGGCTCCGCCAAGTATCTGGAGCCCGATCAGTCCGTGACCTACGATCTGACGATCGAGCTGCTTTCATCCCGAGATTCATTCGAGCGGCTGCGCGCAGCCGCCGCGCAGCTGCGATGAAGCTGCAATACATCATTTCGTTATTACAACAAGGAGGAATATCATATGATTCGACACACCATTCTCTGGCGCTACACGAAAGAGGGCGACGCCTATGGTCATGAGGCGCTCGTTGCGGAGCTCAACCGCCGTTTTCAGGCGCTCGTCGGGCAAATTCCCGGGATGCGCTCCATCCTCATCCGCCCGTGCGACGCAAAGGGCGACCCCGGCTATCACGATCTGATGCTGTACGCGGAGTTTGACGACGAAGCGGCGCTGATGCGCTATATGGCGGACGAGACGCACGCCGCCATCCGCGCGTGGGATCAGGCATACGTCTGTGATCGCGCGGGCTTTGACTACGAAGCTTGATAAAAGCTTCGGGAATCGGCGCAAGAAAACGTTTCTGTGTTGACATAGGGGCAGAATTGCGCTAGAATCAAGATATAGTTCGTTAATTTAGGGGCAGCAGAATGGAAAAAACAGTATCTATCAAGGATGTCGCGCAAAAGGCGGGCGTATCGATCAGTACGGTCTCGCGCGTCTTCAACAACGGTCCTTCCATCACGGAAAGCACGAAGCGCCGCGTCCTTCAAGCGGTCAAGGAGCTCAATTACCGCCCGAATTTCGCAGCGAAGGCACTGCGCGACGGCACCAGCAAGACGATCGCACTGGTCGTGCCGAACATCAGCAACCCCTCCTATGCCATGATCGCGCATGGGCTGGAGTCTGTGGTGCAGGCGAAAAACTACAACGTGATCCTTGTCAACACGAATGACGACCTCGCTGTGGAGATCCAGCACGTCGAGTCGCTGAAAAACCGTCTGGTTGACGGCTTTGTATTCGCGACTGCGCGCGAGGGCGACCAGCACATCAACGCGCTGATCAACGCCGATATCCCGGTGGTGGAGGTCATGCGCTGCTCCGGCGAAACGAACGCGGTCGCGACCGATAACTATAAGATCGGCTATGAGGCGACGAAATATCTGATCGAGCACGGCTGCAAGAAGATCTTCATGCTCAGCGACGACACGAAGAATATCTCCTTCATCCCGCGTACTGAAGGTTATCGCCGCGCGCTGGCGGACTATCATCTGGAGCACCGCCCGGAGTATGAGCTCTACGCCCATCCCACCAAGCCGGACGAGCTTTCCACTGCGGTCGTCAATGCGATCCGCAAATACGGCTGCCCGGACGCCTTCTTCTGCGCCAACGACAGCAAGGCGCTCGGCGTATACGCCGCCGCGCGGAAGCTGAACCTCCGCATCCCGGAGGATCTGGCGGTTTTCGGCGTCGACAACGTGGAATTTACGCAGTTTCTGGATCCTCCGCTGACGACGATCGAGCAGCCGTTCCATGCGATGGGCGAAAAGGCTGCTGAAGTATTACTGAAGGAAATTGAGACAAAATCCGGAAACGGGGATGAATTCAGAACCTTTTACCGTGTCGTTCTGCCGACGAAGCTGATCGAGCGGCAATCTGTCGCCGCCAAGCCGGAGACGGACTGAGCTTGTCAAAAAGTTCTTTTTGTAAGGGGAGCCCTGAATCAATCGCCTTCGGTCTTCGCCGGAGCTTTTGACGCAAATCTGCGGTTTGAAAAACTTGAAATGCACAAAGCGTTCCTGCGTTTTTCAAATCTTGCCTTGTGCCAAAATTTCTCGCCGAATACATTTGGCCATTGATTCAGGGCTTCCCACGCTCTCAAACGCGATTTGCTTTGCTGCCATCGCGCTTGAAAAGGCGGCGTGATGCGTCGTCGAAACAAACTGCACATCCCTCGCTTCCGCGCAAGCGCGAAAGCTCGTCCGTTTTGTTGTTTCTCCTCTCCAAATGTGAATCGCTTCGCTGGATCCACATTTGGCTTTTAGGGTGTTGATTTTGATCCACACTCGCATCACGTAGAATGCTTTGCCCGATGTACACGCCATCGGACAAAACAGATTCACATTTTATTCCGCCGTGCGCGGCGGAACGCTGCGAGGTTGCGAGAGCGTAAAGACTGATCGGATATCCGTCCGGTCAGTTTTTTTGCGCTTTGGGGCGGAAGACGAAACGGGGCACGCTCACATAAATAATAACGTTTCGATTTCAAATTCTGCTTAAAAATCGGAACTCTTCGTGCGATTACGCGCGCTATACGTTTCGATTTGGCTCCATTCAACAAAATATCAGCCCCCAATTCATGCAAAAAGCCGATTGACACGCGGCTTTTGTCATATTAGAATGAAATCACAAAAAAACGTTTTCATTTGTGCTTCACCGCCTTTCCCCGGCGAAGGCGCACAGAAGAATGTCTAAGGAAAGCAGGTGACCCGATGGGGAAAGAAATCCTACGGGCGGAAAAGATCAATAAGTCCTTCCCCGGCGTGAAAGCGCTCAGCGATGTTTCGTTCGATCTGATGGAGGGCGAGGTCCACATCCTCCTCGGCGAGAACGGCGCCGGCAAGTCGACCCTGATGAAGATCTTCTCCGGACTGTATTCACTCGACAGCGGCAAGCTCTACATCGACGGGCAGGAGGTCCACATCCGCAGCACCAAGGATTCTCAGGATCTCGGGATCGCGATCATCTATCAGGAGTTCAACCTTGTCCCGCATCTGACCGTCGCGCAGAACATCTTCCTCGGGCGCGAGCCGGTCAAGAAGAGCGGCATGATCGACAAAGCCAAAATGCGCCGCGACGCGCAGCAGCAGCTCGACTTCCTCAACGCGAACATCTCTGCCGACGCGGAGGTCGCCACGCTGGGCGTCGCGCAGCAGCAGCTCGTCGAGATCGCGAAGGCACTGTCGCAGAACGCGCGGATCCTGATCATGGACGAGCCGACGGCGGCGCTGAGCGAGAGCGAGATCGAAAAGCTCTTCAAGACGATCGAGGATCTGACCGCGCACGGTGTTTCCATCATCTACATTTCGCACCGCCTTCAGGAGCTGAAGGTCGTCGGCGACCGCGTCACCGTCCTGCGCGACGGCTGCACCATCGGAACGGAGGATCTGGAAAAGATCACGATGGATGAGATGGTCCGCATGATGGTCGGGCGCAACGTTTCCAGAGACCGTGTCCGTCTGGTCGACACCTCGACCGACGAGATCGCACTGGATGTGCGGCACGTCTCGAGCGGCAAGGCGGTCAAGGACGCGTCGCTGGTCGTCCACAAGGGCGAGATCGTTGCGCTGTCCGGTCTGGTCGGCGCGGGGCGCACCGAGCTGGTCCACGCCGTCTTCGGCATCGACCGGATGGATTCCGGCGAGGTCTACATCAACGGCAAAAAGATGAAGAAGGTCACGCCCTCGCAGAGCGTCCGCAATGGGCTCGGGCTTCTGCCCGAGAGCCGCAAGGAATTTGGACTTTCCCTCATCCTTCCGATCTATCAGAACGTCACACAGGCGGCGCTCCGCAAGATCTCCACGCTCGGCGTGATGAACCTGAAGCAGGAGCGGAACGTCACCCAGCAGTACATCGAGCGGCTGAACATCGTCTGCCCGAACATGAAGCAGAAGGTCGTGAACCTCTCCGGCGGCAACCAGCAGAAGGTCGTCCTTGGCAAGTGGCTGTTCACCGACTCCAACATCCTGATCTTCGACGAGCCCACCCGCGGCATTGACGTCGGCGCGCGCGACGAGATCTATCACCTCATCGACGATCTGGCGAAAGCCGGAAACTCCATTCTGGTCATCTCCTCCGATCTTCCGGAGATCCTGACCATCGCCGACCGCATCTACGTCATGCGCATGGGCGAGATCGTTGCGGAGATGCCCTGTGAGGGTGCAACGCAGGAAACCATCATCAGCTATGCATCGGGAGGAAAACAATCATGAAAAATTCAAAGTTTCGCCTCCGCCTGCCGAAGACCGGCGCCGTTTATGCGATCGTCCTGTTTGTGATCATCTATTCCATCATTCTCAAGGGCGGCTATCTGACGCTGCGGAACGTGATGAACGTCTTCCATCAGTCGGCGACGCTGTGCATCCTCTCCATCAGCGCGTTTCTGGTCATTCTGACGCATCAGATCGACCTGTCGCTCGGCTCCATCACGAGCTTGTCCGGCGTGGTGCTCGGGCTGCTCCTGACGAGAGGCTTTCCGCTTCCGGTCGCGATCCTCGGCGCGGTCCTCTCGGGGCTCCTGATTGGCGTGATCAACGGTGTGCTTGCCGGATACACGACCATTCAGCCCTTCGTCATCACCCTTTCCACCATGTACATCGCGCGCAGCATCGCGCTCGTGCTCAATGACGGTACGCTCGCCGTGAGCAATGCGGTGCTCAAGGGCTTCAACGAAGCCAAGCTTGCGATCATTCCGGTCCCGGCACTGCTGGCGCTGGCGCTGTTTCTGATCTTCTTCTACATCCTGAAGTACCGCCGCTACGGCACAAACCTTTACGCGGTCGGCGGCAAGGAGGAGGCGGCGCTGACCGCAGGCATCAACGTCAGATGGACTAAGATGTCCGCATACCTGATCGCGGACGGGCTTGCCGGTCTTGCCGGTGTGGTCTACGCGACACGCCTTTCCGCGGCGAACCCCACGCAGGGCGCCGGACTGGAGCTTGACGCGATCTGCTCCGCTGTCCTCGGCGGCACCGCTCTGACGGGCGGGCAGGGCAGCATCTGGGGTGCATATCTCGGCGCCATTGCGATCTACATCCTGCGCAACGGCATGAACCTGATGGGCGTGCGCATCATCGAGCAGCTCACCGTCATCGGCTGCGTGCTCATCCTCGTCCTCGCATTTGACGTATATAACAGAAGAAAGGCGGCGAAGAAGCTTGAAAAATAAAGCCTTTGATCTGAAAACGCTCGCCCGGTATTCGCCCTATCTGATCCTGCTGATCCTCTGCATCGGGATGTCCATCGTCTCCGACAGTTTCCTGAAGTGGACGAACCTGCTCAATGTGCTCAAGCAGTCCTCGTTCCTGCTGGTCATGGCGCTCGGTATGACCTTTGCCATGATCCTCGGGCGCGGCGCGGATATGTCGCTGGGCGCGACCGTCGCGATCTCCTCGTGTCTGTCCGCGTTCTTCCTCAAATCCTCATGCAGCGTGCCGACGCTGATCCTCGGTTTTGTGATCTCTCTCGGCATCGGCGCTCTGGTCGGTCTGATCAACGGTGCGCTCGTGTCCTATCTCCGGCTCCCGGCGCTGCTCGTCACCTACGGTATGCAGAACATTCTGCGCGGCGTGATCTACTCGATCATGGAGGGCGACATCGTCACGAACCTGCATAAGAGCGTCTCCTTCCTCGGCGCCGGAATGATCGGCAAAATTCCGGTCCCGATCATCATCGCCGCGCTGCTCACGCTCCTGACCGCCTTCATCCTGAAGAAGACGGAGCTTGGCAGAAAGCTCTACGTCGTTGGCGCGAACGCCGAGGCAGCCCGCTTCTCCGGTATCAAGTCGAATCTGGTCATCATCGCCGGCTTTGCCTGCACCGGGATCATGGCTGCCATTGCGGGACTCATGTACATCGGCCGTCTCGGCACGGCAGAGGCGCAGATCGGCGCGGAGTTCCACCTCAACGCGATCGCCGCGGCGGCGATCGGCGGCGTCTCCTTCAACGGCGGCATCGCCAACATCGGCGGCGTGGTCGCGGGCGCGATCATCCTGAACCTGCTCTCGAACGGCATGAACCTGCTGAACATCTCCTCGAACTGGCAGGGCTTCATCAACGGTGTCATCATCATCTTCGCCGTTCTCGTCGATTATCTTTCCAACCGCAAGACCCGATAACGATATGAAATATTACCGGCGACCCCGGTACTATAAAAAATGGAGGTAAAAACAAAAATGAAAAAGCTCATCAGCCTTCTCCTCGCGCTTGTGATGGTGTTCGCGCTCGTCGCGTGCGCCGCCAAGGAAACTCCCGCAACCAATGACGCGCCTGCAAAGAGCGACGCCAGCACCGAGACCCCCGCTGAGACCCCGGCAGAAAGCACCGACGACAAGACCGCCGAAGACACCGCTTCTTCCGGCAAGAGCTACCGCATCGGCGTGTTCTTCAAGGACAGCTCCAGTATGTTCTGGCGCTACGTCGGTCAGGGCTGCTCTGACAAGGCGAAGGAGCTCGGCGTCGAGTTCGTCGAATACTCCCCGGCAAGCTACACCGATTCCGCCGGTCAGATGAGTATGCTTGAGGACGCCATTGCTTCCGGCATCGACGCGATCTGCGTCGCCGCGATCGACTCCACCGCCATCGTGGACACGCTGGTCAAGGCAGAGGACGCGGGCATCCCCGTCATCGTCTTCAACACCCTGATCCCGGACTTTGAGGCGACCGGCAAGCAGCGCTGCTTCATTGGCATCGACAACGTCGAGGCTTCTGCGAACGTCATGGAGCAGATCCTCGCCGACCACGACTACAAGGCAAACGTTGTCATCCTCGAGGGCACGCCCGCAACGCAGATGAACGCAGACCGTGCAGGCACCGCGACCGAGGTCTGCAACAAGTATGAAGGCGTTACCGTCGTCGCCAGCCAGCCCTGCTACGCAAACCGCGAGACCGCTATGACGACCATGGAGAACATCCTCCAGTCCACCACCGACATCGACATCGTCTGGGCTCTGAATGACCCGAGCGCGCTCGGCGCGCAGCAGGCGATCGAAGCTGCCGGTCTGACCGGTATCGACATCGTCTCCATCGACGGCACGCCGGACGGCATTGCCTCGATCATCAACGGTCGCTGCATCAAGTACACCGTCGACCAGGCTCCGTTCGATATGGGCGCGTTCACCGTTCAGGCTGCCTATGACATCCTGGAGGGCAAGGAAGTCGAGCCGATCATCCGCTGCGGCGGCACCTGCATCGGTCCTGACACCGCTGTTGCGCACATGGAGAAGTACTATCCCGATTACGAGTACTAATTACAGATTCTCGGATTTTTCCTTCTATAGCATGGAAAGCCCCGGCTCCGCCGGGGCTTTTCGTGCGCTTTTCAAAATGCTTTTTGTAATACTATTTTCTGATTAAAGAATTTAATCAGAAAATAGTATTACTTTTTGCTTCCCAAAATCGCCCGGAGCGAACGCTCCGGGCGATTTTGGGTGGTTTGTGTTGGTGTATATCAGAGAGGTCGCGCCTCCGGTAGAAAAATTATTTTTCCTCCCACTTCGGGTTGGAGATCATAACGGGCTTTCCGTCCCGCTCGACGATCAGCTTGCGGTAGCCTTTCTTTTCGATGGTGCCGTAGTCGTGACCGGCGTCGGAGCGGAAGACGAAGAACATGACCAGCGGCTCTGAGCCGATGTTGATGCTGCGGTGCGCCCAGCGACCGGGGACATAGAGCGCGTCGCCCGGGGTGAGCTCCTTGCAGTCGACCTCGCCCTCGGGCGTCTCCATCATCATCATGCCGTGCCCGGAGAGGGTGTAATAGACCTCGCTCGTGTCGAGGATCGTGTGGAAATGCCCCTTGGTCATGAAATACTCGCTTCCGACCTTGCCGGGATAGAGCGTCGTCGTGCCGAAGCGCAGCACGCCGGATTCCTCGGGCAGATCGAGCTCGTAGAACTCATAGAGCAGGGGGTCGCCCTCGGCGACCATTTTCTTTGCAGCCTCCTCGTCGGCGAACTGCGTGAGCAGGTTGGAAACGTGACGCTCGCTGGGTTTGACCTTGCCGCTCTTGCAAAGACCGGTCAGCAGATCAAAATCCAGCACAAAGGGTTTTAATGCAGACATAGGAATGCTCCTCACTTTGTGTTTTGTCGGGCGGTCTGCGGCAGGAAACTGCCGAAGATCGTATTGATACTATGTTATAACATTGACAAGAAAATTATAACGCCTGCTGCTTGCATTTGTCAATAGTCTTCCACGTATTCCGGGCGCTTTTCGGCGGAAAAGCGCGCTTCTGCCGATGTACGCCGGGGCAAAACCGCCGGGGACAGGGGGAAATCTGCGCGAATTGCGGCGGATTTTTCAGAAAAACGCAGCAGCCTCTTGCATATTGGAGGAGAATGTGTTAAACTGCAAGTATGAAATGTAGTGACATAATGATATAGCATCAAACAACATAATATCTAAAGGAGGAGCATCCATGAAAACGGTAGTCATCGCAAAGGACGGAAAAGTGACGGTAGAAGAGGTCAATAAGCCTCGTTATAACGAATATCAGGCGCTGGTAAAGACCATTGCCTGCGGCATCTGCGGCACCGACGTGAAGCTGCTGCACCGCACCTTCAAGGGCTTCCCGGAGTCCAAGTATCCGCTCATGGTCGGGCATGAGGGCGTCGGCGAGGTCGTCGAGGTCGGCGCGAAGGTCAAGGGGCTGAAGAAGGGAGACAAGGTCCTGCTTCCGTTTGTGGACCCCGATCCCGAAAATCTGCCCGGTCTCGGCTCTGCATGGGGCGCGATGAGCGAGTACGCGGTCGTCTGCGACCCGACGGCGTATCCCGAGGGCGAGGCGCCGGACTGCGCGTATGCGCAGACGGTTCTGGATGACGATCTGGATCCGGTCGACGCGGCGATGATCGTAACCTTCCGCGAGGTCCTGTCCAACATCCGCTACTTCGGCATCAAGCCCGAGCATTCCGTGGTCGTCTTCGGCTGCGGTCCGGTCGGTCTGACCTACATCAAGTTCCTGAGCCTTCTGGGCGTGGAGAACATCGTCGCGTGTGACATTCTTCCGGCAAAGCTGGAGCAGGCGAAGGTCTACGGCGCGAAATATTTCATCAACAGCAAGGAGCAGGACGTCACCGCAGAGGTCCGCAAGCTCTTCCCGCAGGGTGTGGACTTCGTGCTCGACGCTGCCGGCTTCCCTGCGATCGTCAATCAGGGGATGTCCCTCATCCGCGACCGCGGCACGGTCCTGTGCTACGGCGTGCCGGAGAAGGAGGAGATCACCATCGATTTCAGCAAGGCGGACTACAACTGGAACCTGATCTTCCAGCAGATGCCCCGCAAGCGCGAGGAGGGCAAGGCGCACGCGCAGGTGCTCGAATGGATGCGCAGCGGCAAGCTGAACATCAAGGACTTCATTTCCGATTACTATGACTTTGAAAACGTCGTTCAGGCGTATGACGATCTGCTCGGCAGAAAGATCATGAAGAAAGCCATCGTCAAATTCTGAGCTGCTTTCCATCCCGGCGCGACATCCTCTGTGCGCCGGAATATAAGTTGAACCGGCGCGTCCGCGGCAAAAGCTGCCGCGGACGCGGCTGCTTTATGGGGACTTTCTGCATTGCTTCTTGGGGTGTATTCTTCCAACTGCCAACGCACCCGGACAGCGGACCTTTTTTGCACTGCGCCGCATGATCTTTATGGTGTTTAACGCGATTATCTGCTATTTTATCGCGATTTCGATCGAGAAGCACATCAATCTGATCCCTGGTGTGTACATTGGCGCGGTGACGGTGCAGCTGATCAAGTTTGGGATCGTTGCACTCGGGATACCGGGACAGCTCAATAATGCGGCGATCGCACTGTGCCTCCTGATCTCCTATACTGCAAGCAAGCGCGGCGAGATCAGCGAGCGCTGGCGGCTGGCACGCAAACGCGCGGTGCGACAAGGAGCAGATCTATAAAAGCGAGGAATATGAAAAGCTTCCCCCGGGCGGCATAGCCATCCGGGGGAAGCTCTGCGATGGAATGCGTCTAACGGTCCCCCCGCTTCCAGGCATACATCCTTCACACCATAAAAATTCAAACAGGTCTTGACAAGTGACCGCTCGGTAACTATAATGAAAGTTACCGAGCGGTTACTGCTATAAGGAGGCGCGTGATGGCGGGAGATACGAAGGAACGGATCTTGGAAACGGCGCTGGAGCTGTTTGCGCAGAACGGCTATCTGGGGACGTCCATGAATGACATCGCCCAGCGGCTGGGCTTCACGAAAGCCGCCCTGTATAAGCACTATACGAGCAAGCAGGAGATTTTGGACAGCATCGTGGAGCGGATGAATCAGATGGACTACGCGCGCGCGGAAAGCTACGAAATGCCGGAAACGGAGCCGGACGGCTTTGCCGAGGCATATCTGCATACGCCGGTTCAAAAAATTCGCGCGTACAGCATGGCGCAGTTTGACCACTGGACGAAGGAGCCGTTCTCCTCGAACTTCCGGAAGATGCTGACGCTGGAGCAGTACCGCGACCCGAAGCTCGCGCGGCTTTATCACGATTATCTCGCGACCGGTCCGACCGAGTACATGGCGGCGATCTTCCGAAAGCTGACGGACAGCGACGAAGCCGCCATACAGCTGGCGCTGGAATTTTACGGTCCGATGTTCCTGCTCTACAGCGTCTATGACGGCGCGGCGGACAAGGACGCGGTTTCCGCTCTGCTGGGCGAGCATATGGACCGCTTCATCGCCCGAGTCGAATCCGACCGCAAAGGATCGGGGGCAGCCTTATGAACGCCGCGTCAGAAGAACGGCGATGGCTTTTGTGCCCGGTATGCGGGGCAAAAACGCGCGTGCAGCTCCTGCCGGAGACGGAGCTGAGGGCATTTCCGCTGTTCTGCCCCAAATGCAGACACGAGAGCATCATCAGCGCCAGACATTTTATCATCGAAACCAAACAGCCAGACGCATAGACGCAGTGCTGATCGGAGAACCGGTCATGCGCTGCGTCTCTGGCTTTGCAAAACAGGAAAGGAACGGTTTTTTATGAAGCTCTATTTCGGAAACACGGTCACAACGCTCACGACGCTGATGCTCCTCGCGCTGCTGGGGTTTACCGGCGGCTCGGTTTGGAACCATGCGGCGATTTCGTATTGGGGGCGCAGAAGCGCGATTCTGCTGGTCTTCGGTCTTCTGGTCTGCTGCTTTGCGGCGGCGCGGGATGGACTGGATAAGACCATTCAGCACGCTATTGACGGCAGCTGCGCGCCGGGGCTGTTCCCGCTTATCAGCGTCCCCACCATCGTCGGCTGCGTCGGCGCGCTGCTGATCCTCATTGCTGCCGTTGCCACGCCGATCGCCAAAACACAGCGGGCGCGCGAGATCTGGTTTTACGTCATGTCCGGCGGCGCGGTGCTGAAGATCGCGACGATGGAGCTTGCGCGGGCATTGCGCTTGCCATGATGCTCGCCGGCGCGATGGGGATGAACGTCGTTCCCGCTGAATACTTCGGCGTGGTCGAGCGCTTCAGCGTGTTTGCGGCCACGGGCTTCAATGCGGCGCTCGGGGTCCATCTGTTTTGTTCGAGACCGGAAAAGGAAGAATTGTAAAGGAGAAAAACCATGTCAGAAAAGAATATTACCATCCGTCTTGAAACGAAAGACGATTATAGAAATGTGGAAAAACTGACGCGCGAGGCGTTCTGGAACGTCTACCGCCCCGGCTGCATGGAGCATTATGTGCTGCACTGCTATCGGAACGATCCGGCGTTCGTGACGGAGCTGGACTTTGTGATGGAGCTGAACGGCGAGCTGATCGGGCAGGTCATCTATGTCCGCTCGGAAATCGACTGTGACGATGGGCGGAAGCTGCCGATCATGACCTTCGGACCCATCGGCATTGCGCCCGCGTACAAGCGGCAGGGCTACGGCAAGCAGTTGCTCGACTATTCCATGGAAAAAGCTAAGGAAATGGGCGCGGGCGCGCTCGCCATCACCGGAAACATCCTGTTTTACGGGAAATCCGGCTTCGTCCCGGCAAAGACGAAGGGCGTGCGCTATGCCGACGATCCAGAGGCGGACTACTTCCTCATCAAGGAGCTGACGCCCGGCTTTTTGGACGGCGTCTCCGGCACTTATAAAGACCCGGAGGGCTATTTCGTCTGCGAGAAGGACCCAGAAGGCTTTGAACGGTTTGAAGCGACCTTCCCGAGGAAGGAGAAGCTGAAGCTGCCGGGGCAGCTGTTCTGAGCAGAAGATCAAGAGGAAGAACAAAAACTATCCCAGCCCGGACGACCGGTAAAAGCGCCGCCCGAATAGAAAAACTCCCCCAGCCGGCGCGCCGGCTGGGGGGATCTTGCATTGCGAACAGTTTTCCGAAGACTTACTGCTTCTTGTTCTTGATCGCGGCCTGTGCGGCGGCGAGTCTTGCGATGGGAACACGGAACGGGCTGCACGAGACATAGCTCAGACCGATGTTGTTGCAGAACTCGACGGTCGAGGGGTCGCCGCCCTGCTCGCCGCAGATGCCGAGCTTGATGTCCGGGCGGGTCTGACGACCGAGCTCGGCAGCCATCTTGACCAGACGGCCGACGCCGGCCTGATCGAGCTTGGAGAACGGATCAGACTCATAGAT
>CAKTVN010000001.1 GCA_934623545.1 uncultured Oscillospiraceae bacterium | reverse complement strand
TCAAAATCACGGAATCGGTTTCGCCAAAGGCGGAACCTTTCTGATTAAAGAATTTAATCAGAAAATAGTATTACTGTTTCTTTGCTTCCACACGCTTGATGACAAAGAGCACTGCCAGCAGCAGCACCGTCGAGACCAGCAGCGTCACGAACACGTTCTGCACAAAGCCTGCCAGGATGAAGCCGACAAAGCTGACCGAGGCAACCGTGACCGCATAGGGCAGCTGCGTCGAGACATGGTCAAGATGGTTGCAGCACGCGCCGGCGGACGCCATGATGGTGGTGTCGGAGATGGGCGAGCAATGGTCGCCGCAGACCGCACCCGCGCAGCAGGCGGAGATGCCGATGATGAGCAGCGGGCTGTCCGCCGGGAAGACCGCCGTAACGATGGGGATCAGAATGCCGAAGGTGCCCCATGAGGTGCCGGAGGCAAACGCCAGCAGGCAGGCGACGATGAAGATCACCGCCGGGAGCATACTGTACAGGCTGTTCGATGCGGCAAACATGATGTTTCGGACATAGGTCGCCGCGCCGAGGGCGTTGATCATGGACTTGAGCGAGACGGCGAGCGTCAGGATGATGATTGGCGGGACCATCGCGACAAAGCCCTTTGGGACGCATTCCATCGCCTCTTTGAAGGTCAGGACCTTCCGCGCGACCAGATAAATGACTGTGAACACCAGCGCAAGGATGCCGCCCCACGGCAAGCCGACGAAGGCGTCCGTGTTGCCGAATGCTTCGGCAAAGCGTCCTGCGTAGGCGGGGTCGTCGCCGAAGAAGCCGCCGACATAGAGCATACCGACCGTGCAGGTCACGATGAGCACCAGTACCGGCAGCACCAGATCGATCACGCGCCCCTTTGGATTCGCGTCCACGTCTTCGCTGCCCTCCAGCGCGGAAAGGTCGCCCATTTCCGCCTTTTGCTCAAAGCGGCGCATGGGACCGTAGTCGAACTTCATCAGCACCAGCGCGAGGATGAACACAAAGGTCATCAGGGAATACAGGTTATAGGGGATCGCCTTGATGAACAGCTCGATGCCGGTCATGCCGGTCCCGAGTCCCTCTGCCGTGGAGGAGACCGCCGCCGCCCACGAGGAGATCGGCGCGATCATGCAGACCGGAGCCGCCGTCGCATCGATGAGATACGCCAGCTTCGGGCGGGAGAGCTTGTGGCTGTCCGTCACGGGGCGCATGACGGAGCCGACCGTCAGGCAGTTAAAATAGTCGTCAATGAAGATCAGCACACCCAGCACGAAGGTCGCGAGCTGCGCGCCGACGCGCGTCTTGATGTTCTTCTGCGCCCAGCGCCCAAACGCAGCCGAGCCGCCAGCTGCATTGACCAGCGCGACGATCACGCCCAGCAGCACCAAAAACAGAAAAATGCCCGCGTTGCCGGAGATCGCAGCGATCAGCCCATCGTTGACCAGTGCGTCCAGAGACGCGACCGGCGCAAAACCGTTGGAAAACAGCGCGCCGACCACGATGCCGATGAACAGGGCGCTGTAGGCTTCCTTTGTCACCAGCGCCAGCACGATCGCGACGACCGGCGGCACCAGCGACCAAAATGTCTCTGCCAGCGGCGCTCCGCCCGCCGAGCGGATGCCCGCCGCGCAGACCAGCGCCAGCATCGCGGCGACGACGACCAGCCGCAGCCACAGATTCTTTTTCTTTTCCATTTTCCTCGCTCCTTTTGCATATTCATATGCATAAAAATTGCGTCATGACCACAGTCATGACGCAACATAAAAGCCTATGCTGCCATGACAGCGCTCCGCTTTCGCGACAGTCCGCGGGATATTCTCCCGTGTCCCAGAAAACCGCCGCCAGGCAGCGAACGGATTTTCTTCGGCGGTATTCCCTTTCGGATGCGCTGTGCCTGTCTGTGCGCACCGTACTGATGTCAACCGCGACCTCTATCATACGCATGGGTAATTATACACATAGTTTTGCAAAAGTCAACCAGAAGATGAAGTTTTGCGCCCGGCAGGGCGCGGCGCAGTGCAAAAAAGGTCCGCTGTCCGGGTGCGTTGGCGGTTGGAAGAATACACCCTGCAAAAAAGTATTTTGGAAAAGCTTCAGCGTTGGCTGCACGCGGCGGTCTCGTGCCATGCCTGCTCCTCCGCGTCCAGAAAGCTCATCTGCCGGTCCTCCGCGTGCAGATGCTCCTCCGCCGCGCGGTTGACCTCCTCCGGGCTGTGATAGGTCGGGATCATGCGCCGCAGCAGCTCCACGAGCTGCTCGTTCGTACAGCCCTCCGTGACCGCGCGGTCCAGCACCTGAAGGTCGCCCATGATCTCATCGGCGGAGATCGCCTGCTGCTGCTCTACGAAAATTTTCTCGTTATGCGTCTCGCTGAGCGTTTCGCTGCGCATCAGAAGCTCCTCATAAAGCTTTTCGCCGGGGCGCAGCCCGGTCTCACAGATCTGGATGTCCTTATAGGGCTCATAGCCCATCAGGCGGATGAGATTTTCCGCCAGCTCCAGGATCTTGACCGGCTCGCCCATGTCCAACACGTAGATCTGCCCCTGCTTTGCCATCGCGCCGGCTTGCAGCACGAGCTGCGACGCCTCGGGGATGGTCATGAAATAGCGGATGATGCGCTTATCCGTGATCGTAAGCGGTCCGCCGGACTCGATCTGCTTCTTGAACAGCGGCACGACCGAGCCGTTCGAGCCCAGTACGTTGCCGAACCGGACGCAGCAGAACTCCGTCTCGCTGTGACCTCTGCTCTGCAGGATCATCTCGCAAAAGCGCTTGCTTGCGCCCATCACGTTCGTGGGATTGACCGCCTTGTCCGTCGAGATCATCACGAACTTGCGCACGCCGTATTTTTCCGCCGCGCGCACCACGTGATAGGTGCCGAAAATGTTGTTCTTGACTGCCTCCTGCGCGCAGCCCTCCATCAGCGGGACGTGCTTGTGCGCCGCCGCGTGGAAGACCACGTCCGGATGATACTGCTCAAAAATGCTGTAGATGCGCAGCTTGTCGCGCACCGAGGCGATCTCCACCCGGAGTGGAAGCTCCCTTCCATATCGGTGCAGCAGCTCCTGCTGGATGTCGTAGGCGTTGTTCTCGTAGATGTCCACGATCACGAGCTGCGCAGGCGCGTACGCCGCGATCTGGCGGCAGAGCTCGCTGCCAATGGAGCCGCCGCCTCCCGTGACCAAAACGGTTTTCCCGCACAGAAATTCCTTCAGTGCCGCCGTGTCCAGCTTCACCGGCTCGCGCGCGAGGAGGTCCTCCATCTGCACGTCCTTGACGGCGGCGAGGCTCGCCGGATGGTCCACCATCGTATAAATTTCGGGCAAAATGCGCAGGCGGCAGCCCGTCTGCTGGCAGATCGTCAGAATTTTTCTCCGCTCGCCCGCGTTCAGCGATGGGATAGCGAAGATGATCTGGTCGATCTCCATCTCGCGGGCAGTCTCAACGATGCGGTCGCGTCCGCCGACGATGGGGACGCCGTTGAGGTATTTGCCCCATTTTTCCGGGTTGTCGTCGATCAGGCAGCAGATCTCGCCCTTTGCCTCGGCATTGAAAAGGCTCTCACGCAGGAGCACACGCCCCGCTTCGCCCGCGCCGATCATCATGATGCGCTCGCGTCCGCGGCTGGCGCCGCGGTGTACGGAGCGCGTCAGCGCGTCAAAAATTCGCAGCGTGCAGCGCATCCCGACCATCAAGATCACCTGGAAAAAGACGATCAGAAACGCCACGCTGAGCGGCAGCACAAAGCCGAGCAGCGCCCCGGCACCGATGGACAGCAGCGCCGCCATCACAACGGACAGCAGCATCTGCGCCACGTCCTGCGCGTTGACCGAGCGCCAGACGTAATGATACATTTTTCGGAGCCAGAAGATCGCCACCGTCAGCACGACCTGTACCGGCAGCAGCCCCACGCACGCCGCGCGGTACTGCTCCGGGATCGCGCCCACCGAAAAATCGAACCGCAGCAGCAGTGCAAGCCCGTCGCACGCGCAGATCACCAGTATGTCCAGCGCGATCACCGCCAGCGCCTGCCTGGTTAGCTTCAATTTCCTCACTGCTTCTCACCCACACACCCGCATCCGGAATGTCCGCTTCGCCGCACCTTCCATTTGAAATACAGCTCGACCATTATCTGGATGCATAGTCCTCACAAAAGAGCAGCGCGCAGTCCTACGCGCTGCTCTTTCTCATGTTCTTACACTTTTTTAATTTATATTCCGGGGAAGATCTGAATCGATTCGCAAGAGCGGACGGCGCAAGATTTTTTGTCAAGGCAAGGTTTGGAAGGCGCAGGAATACTTTGTGTATTTCAAGCTTTTCAAACCGCAGCATTGGCGGAAAAGATTCGTCGTCCGCCGCAAAGGATCATTCAGAGGTTTCCTCATTTCCAAAGCTCGTGCAGATGCTCCTCGTCGAAGCCGAAGCCGTGCTCGGTGCTCGCCTCAGTGATGTCATAGAAGCCCCAGAAGCTCGTGCGGACATCGCTGAAGCGTCTGCCCTCGCCCGCGTCGATGGCGTCAAAGTCGCTCAGACGACCAAGCATACGGTTGACGATCGCCGCCGCTTCCGCGCGGGTGATGTTGGCGTTCGGAGAGAAGGTCCCGTCGCCGGAGCCGACGATCCAGCCGTACTCCGCAGCGGTCGCGATCGCGCTGTACGCCCAGTGGGTCTCCGGGACATCACTGAAGCGGACGCTGCCGCTTGCCGCCTTGGCAAAGCGCGCTGCGATCGCGGTGAACTCTGCGCGCGTGATGGCGCGCTGCGGCTCAAAGCGGTCCTCACCGACGCCCTTGACGATGCCGAGCCCGGCAAGGGTCTGTACCGCCTGCGCGTACCACGCGTCCTCCTTCACATCGGAGAAGGTCTTCGCCGTTTCGGTCTGCGTGTCCTTCAAAAGGCGATAGAACATCTGCGCGACCTCCGCGCGGGTCACGCTGTCGCTCGGGCGGAAGGTGCCGGTCTTGTCGCCGACCATGAAGGCGACGTGCTCTTCCGTGTTCAGCTGCTCGGAGACGCCTGTTTCGGCGGGATCCGCGATCTGACGGCGGAAAATGGGCTGCGCGGTGACGCCGCTTGCGGGCATCACGAAGCTGTAGACGTTATTGCCCTCATAGCGGACCTCAACGCGGTTTGCGTTCGCGTCCGTTACGATCAGGCGCGCCGCGTCATAGCCCTTATCGGGCGTGAGCGTCACGCGGACGACCTGTCCGGCAACGGCGGTATCGTCAGAGGCGCTCGCGGAGCCGTTCTTGCCCGCGGCGACCTTGACCTCCTGCTTTTTGCCGCCCTCCTCCGGCAGCGTCTCGCTGCTGCGAAGGGTAACGGTCACGATGTAGGTGTTGCCGTGCGCCGGGTCTGAAGCGTCGATGTTCTCTGGCGTATAGGAGAGCTGATATGCCACATCTGCCGTCAGTGCGCCGACCTTGGTGTCGAGGTCTGCAAGCTTTGCCTTGATGTCGAGCTGGCTGCCGGCTGCGTTCGCGTTCACGATCTCGCTGGTCTGGCGATACTGCTCGACCCACGTGTTCCAGCTGCCAGCGTTATAGGCTGCCAGACCGTCGTTCACGATGCGCTTCATCGCGCCGGAGCCGAAGACCTTGAGCGCGCCCTCGCCGCCGTCATACACGCTGTTGACGACCTGCACGACCGCCGCCGTCAGGCTGTCGGAGCTCAGGCTGAGCAGTCCGCTCGTCCCGGAGACCGTGCTCTGCGGCGCGTTCGTCTCGGTGATCGAGACCTCAAGGTAGTTGCGGGTCGCTGCGAACGCCGTCGTCGGCAGCAGTGCCGCCAGCAGCAGAACTGCCAGCAGAAGTGAGAGTTTCCGTTTCATAATCAGACCAATCCTTTCTCCTTCAGGCGGGCGAGATACCACGCCTTTTTCAGACTTTTCTCATTGACATATGTATTGAGCACCGCATCCGCCATGCTCATGTCGCCATTGTGCTCGGAGATCAGCTTTTCCAGCCGCGTGACCAGATCGTCCATTTTTCCGTCGCATTCCTTTTCGAGCTCCGTCGCGCGGGCGAGGTAATCGCTGACCATCGCGGCGAGACTGCTCGTGCTGCGGTCGGAGCCGGTCCGCCCGTTATAATCCGCGCGCGCCGTATCCTCCAGCGCCTCCAGCGCCGCAAGATACTCCTCGCGCAGGACGTATGCCTCCGCGACCAGCGCGGAAAGCTGCTTCTGATAATCCGTCTGCTCTGCCTTCGGCGGGTTTTGCGCGCTCTGCGCGGCATTCGCATCCGCCGGAGCGGCGGGCTGCTCTTCCGTATCCGCTTTCTCCGCCGCTTTCTCGTCACCCTGCGTCAGGCGGTCGATCAGCTCCTGCTGCGTCAGCGCCCCATCCCGGAGCGCTTCGCGCTCCTCGCTCGTCGGCTCACGGACGGTCGCGTCCGGGGACGCATCCACCGCATCTGTGACCGCCTGCGCGTTTTCCTGAAGCCGCGTTTCCAGCTCCTCCGCGCTGTATTTCTGCGAAAGGCGCAGCGCCTTCCATTCCGCGCGGAAGTGATACAGCAGCACGCCCGCAAGTAAGACCAGCACAGCAAGGACGATCAGGAAAATGCGCCAGCCGCGCTTCGGTTTTCGTTCAGCCAGCGCCGTCACCCCCTGCCAGTGCGTCGAGATCAAGAAATTCCATCCCCATCTGCGCCGGGAGCTGCACCCGGTGCGTCGCCGCGAGCGCGGCGGGATACCGCCCGCGCAGCGCCGTCAGCACGCGCGCCTCCGTCGCCTGATCGAGCGCCGAGGTGATCTCATCGAGCAGCAGCACCTGTGCGCCGTCCTTCAAAAGCGCCCGCGCGATCGCGATGCGCTGCCGCTGCCCGTAGGAAAGCCCCTGTCCGTCCTCGCCGAGCGGCGTGTCCAGCCCGAGCGGAAGCTCGTCCAGAAATTCGCACGCCGAAAGCGCGAGCGCATCGCGCACCGCTGCCTCGGATGCGTCCGGCTTCGCCAGAAGCAGATTTTCGCGGACCGTCCCGGAAAACAGCGTCGGCGCCTGCGGCACATAGGCAAACAGCCGCCGCGTCTGCGCCCCGCACGGGAAGCTCCCGCGGTCCGTCTTCAAAAGGATCTCACCCGACTGGGGCTGATACAGCCCCAAAATCAGGCGGTATAGCGTACTCTTTCCCCGCCCGGAAATGCCGGTCAGGCACGTCCAGCGGTCCAGCGGGAGCTGTGCAGTGCAGTTTTTCAGCACCGGCTGATCCTCGCCGTCATAGGCGAAGGTCACATTCCGCAGCTCAAGCTCCAGGCATTTCGCCTCCGGCGGGATCGGCTCCTGCGCCGCCTCCTCCGGAAGGCGGAGGAGCGTTTCCAGCCGCTCACGCGCTGCGTCCGTCTGGGCGAGGCGGCTCTGCGCACCGGTCAGGCTCGTGACCGGGGAGCGGAACAAGCCGATCAGCTGCAAGATCGCAGTCAGGTCGCCGAAGCTCAGCGCTCCGTTTCGGATGGACAGCGCGCCCCACAAAATGGTCGCCGCCGAGCCGAGATAGACCAGCATCGAAAAGCCCGTCCATCCGCCGATCGAGCAGCGCCGGAGGGCGCTTCGCGCACGGAGCCACAGGCTCTGACGCGCCGCAAATCTGTGCTCCGCCTCGCCGGGCGCGGCGGTCACGCGCAGAATTTCCAAATGCTCCAGCATCTCGTGCAGCCCGGAGGTCACACGCTCGCTGGCGCTGCGCTCCTCCAGATGCCGCCGCTTGAGCAGCCTCCGGAACAGCAGCCCTGCCCCCCCGGCGATCACGCCGCACGCTGCCAGGATCAGCGCCAGCGGCAGCCGGATCACGGCGAGCGCCGCAAACGACGCGGCAAGCTGAAGCGCCTGCCCCGCAAGCTGCGGCAGAACGCCGGTATATCGTTCGCAGACCGTTCTGCAATCGCCGCTGAGGCGGCTGAAGAGCTGTCCGCTGTGGTAAGCATCCAACGCCTCGCAGTTTTTTCTCTGTAGTATCCGCAGCAGTGCGCTCTGAAGCGCCGCAGCGGTCCGGTCGGTCACGCGCGAGGCAAGCGCGCTCGTCCCGGCGCTCAAAAGCGGGAGCATCACGCTCAGCGCGGCGAGCGCCGCGCACCAAAAAGCGAAGCTGCCGACCTCCGCGCTTCCAAGCACGCCCCGCGTACAGAATGCCAGCGCCACCAGCAGCAGCGCATACAGGCTGTGCAGCCCCGCGAGAAGCGCCGCAGCCCTTCGGCACGGCGCAAGCGTCCGCTTCATTTCCTCCTGCATCCGCCGCGCGCCTCCTTTGCGATCCCAAGCATCCGGAGCACGCGCCGCGTCCCGCCGAGCACCAGCCGCCGCAGCGGTCGTATCGCCAGCCAGAGCCGCCAATACGCACCGTACAGCGCCGAATCGGTCTTCGTCCAGCGCGCGCCGCGCGCGAAGCGCTCCGTCACCGCAATGATCTGCTCCGGTCGGATGCCGCGCTCCGGCGTCCACTGCGCGTCGCCGCAGCAGGTGTAGCCGTCCGGTTCGACCGCGATCACGCGGTGCAGTACATACGCGCCGCCGTCGCGGCGGTAGAGCGGAAGGTCGCCTCTTTGAAGCGCTCTCGGCGGCGCGAGCCGCACGCGGCTTTTTCTGTCATGGAGCATCGGCTCCATGCTGCCGCCGGTGACGGTCAGCTCGACGCTGCCGCCGCGCGCAAGGATCTCCTCCATCAGCGGCGTCAGCGCCGCCATCGGGACAGTCTGCGCCGTAAAATCAGGATTTCCCGGTGAGCTTGCCAAGATCGATCGTGCCATCCGCGCCGACCTCGATGGTCGGGTGTTCCTTGTCATAGTCTGCCTTTGCCTTGTTCAGCCACTGGATGTATGCCTCGGGCGAGGAGAACTGCTTGAAATGCGCCTCGCGCTCCGCGCCGCTCATCGCCTGATATTCCTCCCAGGTGTAATCCTCCGGCTTCTTATTGCCGCCGGTCGTGCCGGAATCGGAGGAGGAGCCGCTGCCGGAGCCGGATTTGCCGTTCTTGGCGATCTCCGCCGCCTCATCAAACTGCTTCTGCGTAAAAACGCCCTGCGCGATCAGGTGCGCGGCGAGGGTCTTGCTGCCGTCCTTGAGCTTGGTGTTCAGCGCGTTCCAGAAGATCTCGACCGCAGCGCCGCGGTCAAAGGCGTTGTCGCTCTTGTCGCTGTCGACCAGACCGATCCGGTACGCCAGCGCGCGGCTCTCGCGGTAATAGAAGTCGCGGTTTTCGCCGCTGTCGGTGTAGTCCAGCGCGCGCAGGACCATCGTCAGGAACTGGAAGTCGGAGACAGCGTCGCTGCCGCCGTAGGTCGTCGCGTTATAGCCCTTGACCAGCCCGGCGGTGTACGCATACGCCACGACCTTCGACGCCCACTTCGGCACGTCATTGAAGGGGTGGGAGTAGTCGCCTGTTTCCGCCTCGGTGAGCTTGCCGAGCATCCGCACGAGCAGCATCACGCTCTGGTTGCGGTTGAGCTCCGCGTCGAGCTCATAGCCCTTGCCCGTGCCGAGGAACAGCCCGAGGTGGTTGAGGGCGTCTGCGTCCTTCTGCTGCTGCGTGGTATGCGCCGAGACCGGGCACACCAGCAGCGCCGCGAGCATACACAGCGTTAAGATCAGTGCAATCGTTCTTTTCATGTGTTCTCCTTTGCCGCAGAGCGGCGGTCATGTGTTTTGCGTTTCGGTCCTGCCAGGACGCTTCCTGAAAAGACCGCAGCGCAAACGCGCCGCGCCGGGGACGGAGCCGTCCCCCGGCTGCGATGTGTCATTCGAGACAGCCCGCCTCCGAAAGCGTGCGCAGGAACTCGTCCACGTCGCGCTCCGCCTGCGCGGGCTCTACCTCATACTCGTCCGTGAGCGCCTGCGTCAGCGCCCGGCGGTCCGCTCCCTGCTCCAGCGCGCGCCAGAGCAGCGCGCCGCTCTCGTTGAGCGTCAGCATCCCATCGAAGTCGACGCTCTGCGCCCCGACCGCGACGGCGACCCAGCTCCCGGCGACCTGCCGGAGCAGAAAATCCTTTTTGACCTTCATAGTCCTTCCTCCAGCGCCGCCCGGCGCATCGTCTCATAGCTCAGCCGCGCCGCGTCCGGCTCGGGCTTGTTTGTCAGCTCGAACACCGGAATTTCGCGCAAAAGCCGGTCCAGATGCCCCAGCAGCAGCTCCATCCCCTCCGGCAAAAGCCGGTAGGTCGTCTGCGCCAGCGCCAGCGGCAGCGCCTCCGCCGCCGTCAGCCGCCGGATGCGGTTTTCTTCGCCCTTTTGCAGAAAGCAGATGCCCGCCAGCGGGAATTTTCGGTTCTGGTTGATGCCGTCCTTGCCGCACCACGGCGTGCCGTAGGCATACCAGCGCCCGCCCAGCCGCCGCAGCGCGGGCTTGTCGTCGTTGAAGACGACCGCCTCCGCGCCGAAAACTGCCTGCCACAGGCGCGTGTGGGTCGACTTGCCGCGCCTGCACGGACCGGAGAACAGGTACGCCCGTCCGTCCAGCCCGACCGCCGATGCGTGCAGCATCAGCCCCGCGTGCCGCAGCAGGTGCCAGTAGAACTGCTCGCCGGAGCACATATACGGCACCAGCGCTTCGTCCAGCCCCTGCCAGCGACCTGCGTCGTAATACTTTTCGTAGATCACAATGTCGGGCGTCTGCTGCGTTTGGGCGAGGTATTCCCGGCAGCGGGAGGTCATGCCTCCCGCCGCTGGGACTTCTGTGATGAGTTCAGCGATGTTGCAGAGCATTCTCAGTGCAACTGATAGCCGTTGTCCTGTGCTGCGAACCATCCCGGTTTATCCGGTGATGTCGTACCACTTCCGGTTGGCGTCGTAATGTCGCCTTCATCCATCAGCGCTTCCTGAATTGAGAATCTGATCTTCTCCGCATTCGGTTTCTCGTATTGTTTTTTCATCATGAACCTCCTTGCGGTATCAGTTAGCCGGTGTGTACATCGACGAAGCCATTGTCATATTCTCGAAGAACGCACAGGAAATCACCGGCTTCATAGTCAGCGCCGCGCCCTTCAGTGCGTCAAGACCGCCAACTTTCATGATTCCGTATGTTGTTCCGTTCTTAGCCTCAGCAGTATTAAATGTTTCATCGCTGAAGCTCAGCAGCAGCTTTGCATTGCCCCATGTTGCCTCATACCGGAACTTCACACTTTCGTCATCATTTTTCAGCGCACCCCATGCTGCGTCACTCATGGTCAGGCTGAATGCAAAGCTTACCGTTCCACTCTCCGTGAGTCCGCTATTGCCTTGACTGCCAACGCAGGTGTAGTTGTACAGCCGATATCCATTTGTCTGCTTGTCATAAATCGGCAGGCTGGGGTTATCGCTCGGCATCTGGGAGCCAGTTGTATTCGTGACCTTGAGCAGACCGGAGCCATCCGTCGAGTCAACAACATGCCCAAACGCAAGGAGCATACCGCTGACACTCAGGTTCTTGCCGTTCAGGTCAAGCGTCTTATCGCTGCTGATATAGAGGAAATCGCCGTTTGCTTCGCTGTTCTTCAGCAGCGTGATGGTCGTGCCGGACTTTGCCTTCGTCAGAGCATTTGCAAGCGTGTCATACGCAGTCTTGTCGTTTGCATCCACATATGCAGCTTCTTTGTCGACTTCCTTAACACTATACTTGCCGCCTTCAAGCTGCTCCGTCGGCTGATAGCCCAGTGCGCAATACTTTTCGTCGACCTTGTGGGTGAACTTGCCGCCGCTGATGGCGATGGTTCTGTTCGCCGTGGTGCCGCTGCCGCCTTCACTCGTCACATACAGGTCGGCTGCTGTGCCGTTGAAGGTGCCGCCGGTGATGGTCACGGTCTGTTCAACCTTCTGATACCGGTCGGAAATGATATAGTAGCCGGTAAAGGTGCCGTCGTGGATGTTGATGCTGCCGGAGGCGGAGGCGTAAATGACTGCACAGTAAGGCGCCCAAGCGTCGGAAGCCGGTGTTGTCGATACGGTGTAGTCGCCGCCATAGATGGTAATGTCTGCGGTCGCCATCGTGTTGTTTTCACCAATCGCCGCGTAGCGATTTGTTGTAATGGACGGACCTTCTTTGGTCTCCGCATCGCCAAAGACAGCCTTGCCGCCTTCCTGGATAAAGACACCATACAGATATTCGCATTTGGTAGCGACCTTGCCGCCGGTCATGGTCAGGGATGCAGAAGTTCCGTTGACCGCGATCAGGGATTTGGCGTTAAGCGCTTCAGTCGTTGCATCATCATCGTTTGTATTGACATTTTCAAACGTGCCGTTCTTGATCGTCGCGCTGCCCTTGGTATAAACAATCTGCGCTGCCATTGTTGTAAACGTGCCGTTCTCGATCGTCAGCTTGCCGTTTGTCTCAACATAAAGCATTATATGGAGATCGTTTCTCGCAGTCGCAGCTTTCGCATTGTTGATCGTGCCGTTGCCGGTGATCGTCAGATTGCCGGTGATGTCGAACTTATGACCAGCCGTCTCGATCGTCTTGCCATTCAGATCAAGCGTGATCGTCTTGCCGACAACAAGATCAGCCGTCAGTTCGGTGTCCGCCAGCAGCTTGACGGGTCTGGAGTTTTTATTTGCCTTCGCGATAGCCGCCTCGAGGGTTTCGTAGTTGTTGCTACCAATCGCAGCGACATATTGCCCCACCTTCACGCCGTAAACCGTCTTCCCGTCTACGGTAGTCTCTACAGGGATGAAGCCGTCGGCGCAGTAGCCTTCCGAGATGCTCTTATTGAACGTGCCGCCCTTAACTTCAAAGTTACTGCTGTTCGCCTTACCATAACCGTGGAAAATATTGTCTTTGCCCGACTTGTTGTTCGTGAACGTGCCGCCGGTAATCTCAATCTTAGAGGTGTAACCTTCAACCACCATAGCCAGAATGACCTGCGGATTAGCCCTCACCGGTGTTGTCGCATTCTGGATGAATTCGCCGCCGGTGATCTTGGTCGTACCAGCGGACAGGATAACGCCGTTGTAATCCCAGCCCTGCGCATAATTCAGCTCGAATTTGCCGCCGGTGATGGTGAGGTTAGAGCCTTCCTCGCTCTTGACTACGTTCAGACCGCCAGTGTACGTGCCGCTGTTGATGGTCAGCGTGCCCCAGTTGTCGATCATGGACGAGCCGGTGTTGCCCGCCGTTGCGGTGACATTTTCGAGCGTAAGCTCACCGCCGGGCTGCGTCTTTGTGCCGACTGCGATGTTGTAGTGACCCGTGCCGCCAATGATGCTGCCGTTCTTCACGGTCGCCGTCGCGCCCGCCACAATGGTCAGCGTCGACTGCGATGCGTTGGAATTGTCATTTGTCAGCGTCTTGCTGCCGAGGTCAAGGGTGATGTTTTTGCTGATGGTGACGTCCGCTGTGGTGTCCGCCAAGAGCGTGACGGTGGCGTTTGCTTCAGCTGCGTTGATCGCCGCCTGAAGGGTCTCATACTTCGTTTCAACGCCATCCGCCGTTGTCACGGACGCAACATAGCTGCCTACCTTGACGCCATAGGTCGTCTTGCCGTCCGCCGTGGTCGAAGAAGTCGGAATGAAACCATCCTTGCAGAGCGTTTCATCGACCGGGCTGCTGAACGTACCGCCGGAGACGGAGACCTTGGTGCTTTCGGTGAAGGCTTCTTCCGTCTTGTTGGTGTTGTTCCAGTCATACGCCTTGATGGCTGCTGCATTGGTGCCCTTGGCAGTGAACGTGCCGCCGGTGACGGTGATCGTGCCGAGACCCTTGTAGCCCTTGCGGTTTACGATGGAGATGGCTGCGCCGTCCTGGATCGCGCCGTCGCCCTCAGCCTTGGGGACTGCATCGCCGGAAACCGCGATCGCGCTGCCCGCATCGATGCTCAGGCTGCCCGCGCAGAGCTGAACGCCCATGGTCTTGGCGTTGATGGTGGAGCTCTCAATGGTCAGCTTGCCGCTGCTCGGGAAGTAGATGCCGAAGCCATTGGGAACGTTCAGCGTGCTGTTTTTCAGCGTCACGTTGTCGTCCTTGTTGTTGCCGTTGGTCTCGATGCCGCTCGTGGCGGTCGTGCTCATTACAACACCATCGAACGTGAGTCTCGAGTTGTCATACTTGATCGTGCCGCCCATCGCCGACGGGATGAGACCCACGAGCTGCGAGCTGACGATCTTGCCGTTCTTCACCGTCAGGGACGCGTTGGGGTTGTTGATCTCAAACGCCGCGCTGTTCGCGTCCGTGCCGGTGCACGTCCAGGTGTTACCGTTCAGGTCGACCACACGGGGGATGGTGCCGGAGTTAAAGGTCGAGCCGGTGGTGTAGTCGCGCAGAAGGACGATCGCTTCGCCGCTTGCGGTCTGCGCCTTGAACGCCTCGTCCATCGTGTAGTAGGAGGTACCGCCGACACTGGCGAGGTACGCCTTTTCTACACCAAACGTGCCGTCGGCGTTCTTCGTAACTGCCGAGTTTTCAACCACGTACTTCGCCGGGTCATTCGAGAATGTGCCACCGGTGACCTCGATGGTTGCCTTGGCTGCATCCTCAATGGTGGTCAGCTCGCCGGTCGTCTTGTCATATTTGCGCGTCACCAGATCGCCGGTGACTTTGCCGCCAGTGATCGCGACCTTCGCCAGCTTGCCTTCTGTGCCGTCATAGGTCACAGAATAGACGTCGCCGTTGACCGTGCCGCCGCTGATCGTAAGGTCGGAGTTTAAACCACCGCTGTATGTCCACGAGGAGACAGCGCCGTTGACCGTGCCGCCCTTGATCGTCGCTCTATGCCAGTTTTGAACCGCGTAGTCATTCGCAGAGGTCAGCGTACCGCCGTTCAGGAAGAGGTCGCCGCGATCAACCTTGATGACAATGAAGTTATCCTGCGTGAACGTGCCGCCCTTGATGTTCAGACCAGGGTAGCTTGCAACGCTGTCGTCGCCGACGCGGACAAGGGATGCGCCCTCGCCGTTTTTGTTGCCGCTGTCGTTCGTGACGTTGCCGCTTTCAAAGGTCAGCCAGCCGGCGCCCTGAACGTCGATGACATAGTGGGAGGTAATGCCGGAGTTCTCCGCAGTGTCCTCGCGCTTGATCGTGCCGGTCTTCGCCTCGCTGCTGTCCTTGACAACCGTATTCTTCGCTGTCACGGTCAGAGCAGGCTTGCGTTCGCCGGTGCTGCCGTTGAGGGTGTAGCCGTTCAGATCGAGCGTCACGTCGGACGTGCTGATGGTGACATTTTCCCTCGTGTTGGCGAGGAGCTTGACGGTGTCGTTCCTTTTCGCTGCGTCGATCGCCTCTTGGAGGGTCTTGCACGCCTTTTTGGAGCTGCCATCCACACCGATGATCTGCGCGACCATCCCGGACTTTGCGGTGAAGGTGCCGTCGCTGTTCGCGTCAACGCCGACGCCCTCGGCGACGACGCTCGTGTTCGGACCCTCGGCAGCATTATTGCGCGGGTCGTAGCCTGTGAATGTGCCACCATTGACAATGATCTTGGCTGTACCATTCGTATAGGCTGCATCGATGCAGTTCAGAATATAACGGGAATCGTTCGTGCCAATATCGGGATAGACGCTGAACGTGCCGCCCTTGATCGTCGCCGTACCCTTTGTAACCTGCACAACAGTTCCGCCGGCATAATATGTACCGTTTTCAATGACCAACGCAGCGCCGTTGTTCACATCGAACAGGTACACGCCGCCCTTGTATTTGGGATTCTCAATGGTCTTATTTGCACCAATGATTGCGCCCTTCTGTTCCTCGCTGCTGTCCTTCACAGTCATCGTGCCGCCCGTGATGTAGAAGGCTGCCCAGTTGCTGGAGTCCTCAAGCTCGCCGGGGATCGTCATCGTATAACCATTGAGGTCGAGCGTGACATCCTTATTGACCGTCAGCCGGTCTGAAGCAGCCGTTTTCGTTGCGTCAGTCGTGAAGTCCTTCAGCAGCTTGACGGTGTCGCCGTTCGATGCCGCATCAAATGCCGCCTGAAGTGTCGCATACTCCGTGACCGTGCCATCCGCCGTTGTCACGGACGCAACATAGCTGCCCTGCGCGACGCCATAGGTCGTCACGCCGTCCTTCGTGGTCGAAGTCGGAATGAAACCATTCGCGCAGTAGGCTGGATCGACCGGGCTGCGGAACGTACCGCCAGAGACCTGGATCGCGCCCGTGCCGGTGTTCTCCTGCGCATGGATCGGCTTGTTGAACGTACCGTTTTTGATCGTAAGCGTGCTGGTCACTTTGTTCTGTCCATCGCTGCCGATGAGGACAGAATATTTATTTCCGTCGAAGGTGCCGCCGTTGACGGTGACCGTCGCCGTTTCGACATCGCTGGAGACATACAGACCATAACAGTCCGTGGAATCATAGCTGCCGCCATTTATGGTCGCCGTGCCGCCGTTAATGCCCACGCCGCCATGCGCGCCGGAAATCGTGACGTTCTTTCCCTCAGCCGGGGTGATCGTGACAGTTCCGCTCTCGGATATGACCGCGTATGTACGTTTATTCGCGCTCTCGAAGGTGCCGCCGCTGATCGTAAGCGTTCCTTTGCTGTATACGCAGCCGGGACCGTATTGATCGCCGGAGGCGCCCTCATACTCCGCCACGAATGTTCCGCCCTGAATGGTCAGAACAGGCATAGCCCCATTCTTAGCCTCGTTCCAGATCGCCGCGCCGCCGTCGTCAACCGCAACGATCTTGCCGCTCTCGATGACCATTGTGCCGCCCTCAAGGTTCTCGATGCCGCGCGCCCTGATCTCGCCGGACTGCTCCGTGCTCGAATCCTTCAGGGTAAAGGTGCCATAGTTATCAATGGCGTAGTAGTGTTTTGTGGGGTCATCCGCTCTATAGGACGTGGACAGCTTCTTGCCATTCAGGTCGAGCGTAACCTTCTTGTCAGCGTCGATGGTGAGCGCCGCGCTTACCGAGGTATCCTGGAGCAGCTTGATCGTCTGACCATCCTGCACATCCGCAAAGGCAGTTGCCGCTTTTTTCGCGGTGTACGCCTTGACAGAGCCGCCGTCTGCGTCCACGATCTGAATGCTCATGGAAGCCTGTGCGACGTAATATCCTTCGCTGTTCTTTGTAATACCGGTATTCGTGCCGCAGAAGTTGCCGCCGTCGTGGTCGTCGCCCTTGATGGGGTCAAAGTTCAGGAACTTGCCGCCCTTGACCGTGATCGTACCAGCACAGCCATTCTGCAGATCCAGCACATAGTACTTTCCATCATGGGGCTTTTCAGAGGAGAATGTACCGCCCTTGATGGTGACCTTGCCATTGTCCGTGACGAGAATCGTAGAGTTTCCAAGTCCGCTTGCATCGCCGCCGACGGTGTAGGTGCCTCTTTCAATGGTGACATCCGCATCCTTGCCGACCCAGATCGCTCTGTTGTCGCCGTTGGAGCCGCCGTTGATGCCGCCGACTCCCTTCGAGTCCGCTGTAAGCTTTACGGTCGCACCCGTTATCTTCAGTACCGAAACCCCCGATGCACCAGTGATCGTATGACTATTGAAGTTAATGATCAGGCTTCTGGTGATCTCGATACCCTCAAAATTGTCGATATCCTTATTCAGCCAGATAACGGTTTTTCCATCATCCGCAGCCTCGTTGACGGCATCCTGAAGCGTTTTGAAGTATGTCCATTTTGTTCCATATTTAATAAACGCCTGATAGTCGCCGGGCTGAAGTGTAGTATTGCCATCATCATCCGTGACCCACTCGTAGCCGTCGGGAATGGTCGTTACCGTGAAACCGTCTTCCTTCGTTATCTTGGCTTTTCCGCCGCTCGTCAGCACGCTCAGTTTTTTTACAGAGCCGCTTTCAAGCTTCAGCGCAAGGTCATATCCGGTTCCGTCCGCACTAACCGAAGAAACTTTGACTTCACCGTTGATCGCACTGTTGCCCTTGATCGTCACATCCGTGCCGGGATAGCTCGAGAAGCCGCAAACATCGATCGCATAGCTCCACTTGCCTGTGGTTGTAATAGTCGTCTGATCGATCACGACCTTCCCATTGTTGCTCGAGAGAACATACGGGTAGCCATCTATTATGGTCTGCGTCAACCCGGTATCGTTCAGCGTCATCTTCTCCAGAGTCAAATCAGCGTAGTTCTGAATCACAAACTTGACCTGCGCAGTTGTATTCACGCTGATTGCGCCGTTTGTCAGAATGATCGTGTTGCCCGACTCAAAGTGCGCCGCCTGGTTTTCACTGCCGGAGCTGCCGACCGGCGAACCGGTCATCGTATAGGTATGACCATCAAAGTCGATGGTAAGACCAGTTTTGAAGGTATCCTTTGCGATTAGGATGCCGTCGCCCTCGCAGTCCTTCAGGAGCTTGACGGTTTCGCCGTCCTTGGCTTTCGCGATCGCTTCGGCGAGGGTGGCATACTCCGCTCCGCCAACCGTAGCAACAGCGGCAGAAGCAGTGGGCTTAAATCCATTGCCGAGGACAGCAGTCTTGCCATTAACATCGCCCCATGTGTTGGAAGTCATGTTGATATTCACGCTGTCAGGCATAGTCGTCGCCTTGATGATTTCGCCATCGGAGTCGCCACTGTTAACAGAAGTGTTGCCCGTGATTGTAATTGTTGTATCCTTGCCGGCATTATTAAAGCGAATGATACGGTCGGAAACATTAGTAAATGTATTTCCGGAAATCACAACATTGCCGTGGTTTACAGCGGAATCTACGTCCTGAATTGCAACAGCATTATGATTGATATTTTTGAAACTGCTGTTGGTAACAGAAACTCCGTAAACAGGGTTTGTGTAAACGCCTTCAGAGCAATCCTCAAAAGTACAGTTGTTAACCGTCAGATTATGAAGATTGTTTGTTGTTTTAGTCCAGCTTACAAAGCGGATGCCCATGCCTTTAGATGTTGCGTTAGCATCATTTGCCGCATGCAGTGCCGTATATCCGGAATTGAAGTTGCATTTTTCAAAATGCAATCCGTCAATCAGAGTCTTTTCGCTGGAAGATTCAATATTCACAGAGCTCTTGAAATTGATTCCTTCAAATGTAACATTGTTCCAAGCAAGAGCCATATAGTAGCTCTTATTTGTATCAGGAATTTCAACATCAAGAACATAATCATATTTCAGTGCACCTGCCTTTCCGTAGATTTGACCCGCATCTGCACTGATTTTTTCAATAGTTACCATTGCACCGTCTGCCGCCTTGATTGTGACATTGTTCAGTGCACGATGGTAGTAGCAACTAGGCGTCCATGCCGACTGTCCCTTATATTCTCGGATTTCATCAGCGTTTGCGAATGCCTTATAGTTTGTCGCTGTGCTGTCAAAGCTACCGACAAAATATTCAGTATTGCTACCTGCGTACTTCGTAGCGCGACCAAGCTCAAGCTGACCGTAGTCACCCGTCGGAAGCTCGATTGTCAGACCGTCGATTGAGCCGTGCTGACCGTCAAGCAGCTCCTGAATAAGCTTGGTTGTAGCCGTCAGAAGCGTCACGGTGTCGCTGTCCTTGGCTGCCGCGATCGCTTCGGCGAGGGTGGGATACCCAGTGCCGCCAACTTCAGCGACGTTCGCCGTTGCCTTCCCTCCATTCGTCCACGCAGTAGTGCCATTGATCATTACGGACGTTTCAGTTTCACTATTACTGATACCGTTGCCACCGTAAAGATTGCTGCCTGTAGTTTCATCGACAGCTGCTTCGGCTTCGGTAATATCGATATTGTTCATCGATATATTCCACGCAGAGCCAGTGCCAACATTGAGGATTGGCTTGTTTGCCGTAACGGACGTGCCGTCTGCTTTTTCAGTCTTAAACTTGCAGGTGTCCATGGAAACACCGACCGTGGAAACACCGACCGTTTCAGCAGGCAGCTGATTATAGACATTGACAAACTTTCCCTTTGCCGGATTCTGCTCATTGCCTCCACCGAGCTTGGCAGCAAATGCGCAGTTTTCAAACGTAAATGAACTGCCCGAGTAGGTCCACAAATTGTAGGTCCACTCATTATAGCCTTCATCGGGGTAAACAAACGAGCAATTCATAAATTTTACTGCACCCGTGCCCCAGAGGGAACCCATGCCTTTGATCGTAACATGTTCAAAAGTCATGTCTCCGGCGCGTGCAAAGCCATCAAAATTGGAAGTTTCGCCGAAATTGATCGTCAAATCTTTGAAGGTTACTGCCTTGCCGCCATCAAAGAAATAAGTTGCAGTGGATTCTCCCGACGTAGTTCCCTGAACGTTCACGATGGTACTTTCGGCACCAGCACCAGAAATCGTCAAACCTGTCGGCACAGTCTTCCCCGACTCCACACCCGCGGGGATTTCGTATGTACCAGCAGTAAGCGTAATTGTCTGGTTATCGCTTGCCGCATATACCTTCTGAGCAAGGCTTTGCACCTGCTCTCCCGTCGTCACGTCCTCTGTTGTTCCTTCTCCCGAGCTCGTTGTGTCCCCGCCGGTGGTCTGATTATCCTTACCTTCCGCGGCAACCACAACGTCCTCCGCTCCCTCTGCGAACGCCACGGTCGGCATCATGCCGATGACCATGACCAGCGCAAGCAGAAGCGCAAGAAGTCTGCTGCATTTACTGTGTTTCATGTTCTGCCTCCTTGTGTTTTCGGCAGCACCGCACAATTACGCCGTCGCGCTTCGCCGGATCTTTTCCCTCGGCTCTTCGGTTTGAAAGACTCGCAATGCACAAAGCATTCCTTCGCCTTTCAAGCCTCGACCCGATGAAAAATCTCTCGCCGAATCTGCTTGTCGAATTATGCGTTCCTGCCACCTTTTCCTTCCATTTTTCTTGTGGGGGGATATATGTAAAATGGTTTTTGCTTACAAAGCGGTTCATGCCGGGCGGAGCAGCGCGTCTGCAAACGCTCCGGCGGCTTCGGCGCGCTGCGCGCCGAGCTTTTTTGCGATCAGCTGCATCGCCGGACCCAGGTCCGGCGCACGGGCAGTCATGTTGTGCGCGTCCGAGGCGATGAGCTGCGCCTGCCCCGAGGCGAGCATCCGCAGCGGCAGCGCCCGCTGTGTCAGCCGCAGAAGCGGCGCGGCGCTCACCTGCACGGGAAAGTCCATCGACAGGATCTCCTCCAGATGCTCGCGCTTCTGCACGCGGAAATAGCGCTCCAGATGCGCCAGCACCGGCGTGAGCCCCGTCCGGTCCGGCAGCTCATACAGCTGCCGCAGCAGCTGCGCGTCCCATGGGTAAAACGGCAGCTCCAGCAGGAAATACCGGCTCTCGCCGAGGCACAGCCGGGAAAGCTCCGGCATCGCGCCGAGATTCGGCACCCATGCGACCTCCGCCCCGAGCGCCGTCTGCGGCAGCGCCGCGCGCTGCGCTTCACGGAGGCTCGAAAGCCGCTCGTTCAGCTGCTCCCACGCCCGCGCCCGGCGGGAAAGGAAGTGCTCCGGCTCCTCGCGGTCGCGGTAGAAGTGCGGCGTCAGCGCGACCGTGTCGACGCCCTGCGCCGCCTCCTCGCGGAGCATCGCAAGCGAAGCCTCCGCGTCCGGCGCGCCGTCGTCCATGCCGGGCAGGATGTGTGTGTGCAGGTCGGTCATGGCTCCTGCTCGCCGCGCACGGCGGAATAGCCGTAGCCATAGCCGTAGCGGCGGTATTGCCCGTATTTTTTGTATTTGTACTTTCCGTAGCCGTAGCCGGAGCCGCCGCCCGGCACGTCGTCCAGCACAAAGCCCAGAATTTTCGCCTGCGCGTAGCCCAGCTGCTCGACCGCATAGCTGACCGCCCCGCGCTCGGACTTGTTCGCGCGCACCACGAACAGCACGCCGTCGCTCCTGCGCGCCAGCACCACCGCGTCCGTCACCAGATTGACCGGCGGGGTGTCGAGCAGGATGTAGTCGTAATGCTCCCGCAGCCGCCGCAGCAGCTCGGTCATGCGCGCGGAGCCCAGAAGCTCCGACGGGTTCGGCGGAATGTCGCCCGATAAGATCAGATCGAGCCGCTCGATGCCCGAGAACATCAGCGCCTCCGGCAGCAGCTTCGGGTTCAGCAGCACGTTGCTGAGACCCGCCGGTGCGCTCTTGCGCAGCAGCCGCGCCAGCTTCGGGCGGCGCAGGTCGCAGTCGATGAGCAGCACGCGGTTTTCCGCCTCGGCAAACGAGATCGCGAGATTCAGCGCCGTTATGCTCTTTCCCTCGCCCTGAAGCGAGGAGGTCACCAGAATGACCTTGCACCCGTCCTCGCCCGCAAGGGCGAAGGTCGTGTTCGTGCGGAGCGTCTTATACGCCTCGCGTATGTAGAAGTCGCTCTTCGGCGTCAGGATGCAGCGGCGATCCGCCGCGAGCTGGTTGACGCTCGCCGAACGGCTAGTTCGTTTTCCCTTTGGCATTCGCCGGCTCCTTTCTGCTCTGCGGCGCGGCATAGGGCGCGGCGTAGGCGCTTTTTTTCGAGGCGGACGCGTCGAAGCTCGGGATCTGACCGAGCACCGGGATGTCAAACAGCATCGCCAGATCCTCCTCGTCCTTCACGCGCACGTCGAGCAGCTGTCGCAGCGTGATGAACACGACCGCGACAAAGCCGCCGATCACCGCGCCGAGCACAGCGCTGCGGCTGTAGCTCGGGGAGTAGCGCTTGTCCGGGACCTTCGCGTAGTCGATCACCTTCGCGGAGCTGCCCTCGACGAACGATTCGATCTCCGCCGGCGCGACGTTCGCGACCGCGTTTGCAAGCCGCGCCGCCTCGGCGGGGTTCGGATGGATGATATAGACGTTAAAGAGCTCCGTCTCGCCCACCTGCGCGGTGGACAGGAGCTTGCGCAGCGTTTCGGGCGTATAGCCCGCGCCAGCCTCCTCGCTGACCTTCTGAAGCACGGTGTCGCTCTTGATGATGTTGGCGTAGGTGTTGACCAGCTGCTGCGACGCCTGAAGGTTGCTGCCGGAGATATAGTCGATGCGCTCGCCGCTGCGGACGTTGTTGACATAGACGGTGATGCTCGCCTGATACATCGGCGTGACGAATTTGACGGTATATGCCAGAGCCGCCGCGCCCACGATCAGTGCGCATAGCACAATGAGCCACCACTTGCGCAAATACGCGAGCAGCAGCTTCCGGAGGTCTATTTCAGCGACCGCATTCTTGTCGTTTTGTGCGTCGTTCACTCTCTTTTATCCTTTCCGGGTCCCGCGTCCGTTCTATGTCCATTCTGCGGCGGATGCGGCTCCTCACGGGCACCAGAGGCGCATCGCCGCCGGAAGGCAAAGCCTTCTGGCGGCAGTGGGCGCGCCCACTGCCCGATATCTATCTTATTTTATAATATATTCCATTTTTGCAGAAAGTCAAGCAGTTCCTTTGCCATCAGGGCATATCATGCAGCATACCTTTTTCGTAAAATCTACGAAAAAATCAAGAAAATAAGAACTTTTATAGAAATATCGCTCCATAGCCCGTTCAGGGGTTCATTCCCACCCCGGCGGAACTTTTTCGCTTTGCTTTGAAAAATTGTAAACGCTTCCAGCGGGGCGCTTTTTCGAGCGCTTTTTTCGCCTCAAACCGAGGATCTCCGCTTCTCGCGCAGCCGCCGGAAGAAGCCGGACATCAGCGCCGCGCAGTCCTCCTCCAGCACGCCCTGCACGACCTCCGGCTTCTGGCTGCATGGCAGCATGAAGAGGTCGATCGCAGAGCCGCAGCAGCCGTTGACCGAATCCTTCGCCCCATATACAATACGCGGGATGCGCGCGTTCATGATCGCCCCGGCGCACATCGGGCACGGCTCGAGCGTGACATAGAGCGTACACTGCCACAGCCGCCAGCCGCCCAGTGTGCGGCACGCCTCGGCGATCGCCTCGATCTCCGCGTGTGCGAGCGCTGATTTTCCCTTTTCGCGGCGGTTGCGCCCGCGCCCCACGATCCGATCGCCCAGTGTGACCACGCAGCCGACCGGGACCTCCTCCTCGCAGTCCGCCTCGCGCGCAAGCGCGAGCGCTTCGCGCATAAATGCTTCGTCGTTCATGCCCGTCCTCCAATTTCCCATATTTCTACACGATCATACATTGTTATACATAAAGAAACTGTCAAAAGCCTCGCAGAGTTCCGCCGCGCGCCTCTTCGTGCCCGATCAATTTTCCTTCACGGCATAGCCGTCTCGCCTTCACGATATAAGGCGCCGCAGGCGCCTTAAAACCAAATGTGAATCCAGCAAAGCGATTCACATTTGGAGAGGAGAAACAACGAAACGGACGAGCTTTGCCGCTTGCGGCGAAGCGAGGGATGTGCAGTTTGTTTCGACGAGGCTGCGAAGCGAATCGCGTTTGAGAGCGTGCCTTCGGCACGCTCAATTTTATCAGAGGACGCGCCGCGCGTCAATCCGTGCCGCCCACCAGCGCCGCCAGCAGCAGCGCCAGCTCCGCTTCGCCGAAGGGACGCTCTGTTCCGTCCGCGCCGCGCAGCATCAGCGTCCCGTCCAGCGACGCCCGCGCCGACTGCCACACCGCGCCAAGCGCGTGCAGATCCTCCGCAGCGCGCACATTTCCCGTCAGCAGAAAGTCCGTACTCACGCCGAAAATTTCCGCAAGACTTACCAGCGCCGCGCAGTCCGGCTCGCGCCGGTCCTGCTCATACATTCCGATCGTGCTCGGGCTGACGCCCAGGCGCGCGCCCAGCTCCTTCTGGCTCATGCCCTGCTGCCGGCGCAGCATCGCGATCCTCGCTCCCAGCATTTCCTTCTCCTCCATTTTCCATTTTTTAGAATTTTCCGCTTGACATCACACGTTTCGTGTAGTATGCTTACATCATCCGATTGGGAATATATGTAAATTTACACGAGGCAGCGCCTTGCCAAGCTACGAAAGGAGAATGGAATACGCCAGGAAAATATCGAAGGAATTTGCCCTATGACCAATTCGCCCCCGTCTATGCACATTGCAGCTGGTGCGCGTGCGAGATCTATCTGGGGCAATCGTATTACGAAACAGAAGACGGAAAGATCTGCATGGACTGTCTGCCGGACTACGCGCGCAAATACTTTCTGGCAGATCTGCGCACCTCCATGCCGGCGGGAGCACAGGATGACACTTGAGGAGCTATCGGTCCAGTACCGCGAGGCGGCGCAGCCGATCCGCGCGCGGCTCCGGCTGCTGCGGCAGGAGCGCAAGCGCACGACCGACCGCGAGGCTCTGTTCCGCATCGACCGAAGGATGCGCATTCTGAGCGCGCTCCTGCACCAGACCAACGAAATGGCGGAGCTGACCGCACACTACTATGAGAGAGGATATTACCGCAATGAAAAATACCGAATATGACGGCTATCTCGGTCCGCGGCTGAGCCGCGATCTCCAGCTCAAGCGCTTGCAGCGCGTGATCGATCAGGAGCTGACTGAGCTTCAGCGCCGCACGGTCGAGGGCTATTATCTGGAGAAGAAGAGCATGAGCGAGCTTGCGCAGGAGCGCGGCGTCAACCGTTCCACCGTCTGCCGCACGCTCCAGCGCGCCGAGCGCCGGATGCGCCGCTGCCTTCGCTACTGAGCGGCGCGCAAAAGCGCCGCCGTTCGACAGGGGAACGGAAAAAGCACCCCTGACCGATGGCAGTCAGGGGGAAGCTGGATCGTGGGATCTGGCGCCGGGGCGACGGCTCGCCGCGGTGCCGGGACATGAAGTGCGCTCGCTATTGGATAAGCTGTGTCCATATATTACCATAGTTTTCCGAAAAAGTGTGTCGAAATCCGTCGGGAATTTTAATCACACCGCTTTTTCTCTGCTTCGGAGGTCATCCCCCTTCCTCCGGAGCGAATCTATGCCGCCCGAAAACCATGTTTCCGGGCGGTAATTTATTTTTTCTCCCGGTTTTTCGGATTTTCCGGTTGACATTGCGAAAATGTCCCGGTATAATGTTTTAGTCTGCGATAGAAGGCGGTATGCGCCGTTTTCCGGCAGACGATCCTTACCGCCGGCGCGTCCGGCGGTCATATGTCCAGAAGGAGGTGCAACATCAATGGCAAAACTTTCCGCAAAGTATGAGGTCATCTATGTCATCGATCCCGCAGTGGGTGAGGAAGGCATCGCTGCTCTCGTGGAAAAATTCAACGGCATCGTAGGCGGCTACGGCACCGTGACCAGTGTTGACGAGTGGGGCAAGCGCCGTCTTGCTTATCCGATCAACGACCTGGTCGAGGGCTATTACGTCTACATGACCTGCGAAGTCAGCCCGGATATGCCCGCAGAGCTCGACCGTGTGTTCAAGATCACGGACGGCATCCTGCGCTCGATCATCGTGGCTGTCGAAGAGTAAGGAGGCACGATCATGCTGAACCACATCGTTCTCATGGGACGCCTGACCCGTGACCCAGAGCTGCGCCGGACCGGCAGCGGCATCGCGGTCGCATCCTTTACGCTCGCCGTCGACCGCGATTTCGCGGCGCAGGGGGCGGAGAAGGAAACAGATTTCGTGGACATCGTCGCATGGCGGGGCACGGCTGAGTTCGTCAGCAAGTACTTCACCAAGGGTCGTATGGCTGTCGTCTCCGGTCGGCTGCAAATTCGCAACTGGCAGGACAAGGAAGGCAACAAGCGCCGCTCGGCAGAGGTCGTCGCGGACAATGTTTACTTCGGCGACTCCAAGCGTGACGGCGCCGCCTCCGGCGGCTTTGACCAGTCCGCTCCGAGCTACTCGGCGCCCTTCGGCGCTTCGCCGTATTCCGCGCCCGCGCCGCAGAGCGCACCGGCGGCTCCGGCTTCCGATTTCTCGATGCTCGAAAACGACGACGATCAGCTTCCGTTCTGATCGGTCCCGGCTCTAAAAACTCGCTTTTTCCACAAGACTATAAGGAGGATTTCGTATGGCAATGGCTAACGACCGTGTCCGCCCGCGCCGCCGCAAGAAGGTATGCAGCTTCTGCGTCGATAAGGTCGAGCACATCGATTTCAAAGACACTGCAAAGCTTCGTCGTTACCTGTCCGAGCGCGGCAAGATCCTGCCCCGCCGCACGACCGGTACCTGCGCAGCCCATCAGCGTCAGCTGACGGTCGCCATCAAGCGCGCCCGCCACATCGCCCTGCTGCCCTATGTAGCGGAGTAATTGGTAATGAAAGTCCCCGCAGTTCGATGAACTGCGGGGACTTTTTGCGCGTGTCAAAAGGCTTTTTGACACGCACTCAACCGGAAAACGCCTCGCTGGTTTTCCGGTTGAAAAGGCTGCACGATGCGGCGCGCATAAATTTTGCACCGCAGGTGCAAAATTTCCACACTTGCATCGTGTAGTGTGTTTTATTCGACGTACACGCCGCCGAATAAAACAGATTTACACTTTATTCCGCCGTGCGCGGCGGAACTCTGCGAGGTTTTTTGACAGTCTGAAGCGCCCGGACGAAACCGTCCGGGCGCTCTCAGTATCGATCGTAAATCTGTTCAGGCTTCGCAGCCATGCCGTATTTTTGTGGGAGGTTTATCTTCTTCCGGGCAGCTTACGCAAAATCAAAGCCCAGGTAGATCTTTTCCCATCCGGCAGGCGGCTGGGTCAGCCAGCGGCACATCGCAGACGGCTCCTCAGGGAGCGTGTAGCGCTCCGCGCGCAGCGCCTCCTGAAGCGCCGGAAGAAATCGCGCGTCCGGCAGAAGCTCGTCCACCCGGACCGTCCCGTCCGGCAGCCGCACAGCCGCCGCGCAGCCGGACGCCGCGCCGAGCCGCAGCGCGTAAAACGCCGCGTCCTGCGCCTCGTATTCCAGCCACGCCTTGCCATAGCGTACGTGCGGCTCGTCCCACAAAAGCGTCTCGCGAAGCCCCGCATACTCGATCGCGCCGATCTTTTCCGCGTGCCCCACCGCAGCGGGCGCGGGGACGGACCTCATCCCGCGCGCCGGTCCCTCATAGCCGAGCTTCCGATACATCGCCGCGAGCGACTCGTCCGCCGGGACCAGCATCAGGCACGCGAACCCCCGCTTGCGGAGCGTTTTTTCCGCAAACTCCAGAAGCTGCCGGCAAAGCCCGCGTCCGCGGTACGATTCCTCCGTCGCAACGGCGTAGAGATATGCCGCCGGAAGCGCCTCGTCCGCGCAGACGATCTCCTGCGGCAGTGCGAAGCACATCGCCGCGATGTGCTCCTCATCCCGCGCGGCAAAGCCCATGCAGCCCGGAAAGGCGTCGCGGAAAAAGCCTTCGATCTCCGCGTCCGTGTCGCCGAACGCCTGCTTCCACAGGCGCTTCAGCTCTGGGATGTCTCCTTCGTGCGTTTTCTGAAAGCGCATCAAACTTCCTCCAGTGCCTCGGCAGTGAATTTTTCAAGCAGCGTCGTCGGCTGATAGGACTCCTTCGCCTTGCGCAGCCCCGGCTCGCCCATGTCGTCCTCGCGGTTCAAAAACGCGACCTGCGGGTATTTTTCCGCGATCATGCGGGAAAATTCCCGGTTGATCATCGCGTATGCCCCATTGATCGCCGAGTATGCCTTCTCGAAACAGACGTCGTAATATGTTTCGTTCATCCGCGCGCCCATCGAGAAGGCGATGACCTCGCCGTTCTCGATCAGCATCAGCCCATCCATGCCAGTCTGCGCAAAGCAGTCAAATGCCCGCGCGATGGCGGTCTTTTCCTGCTCGATCTGCTCGTTCCACTCGTGGACCTCGTACCACTTTGCCACCATCTCGCGGCAGCGGTACAGGTTCTCCGGCGTCACAACCTCGGTCGTGTAGTCCGGGTGCTCGGCGGCGAAGCGGTTGCAGTGGTTGCGCTTCGCCTGTAATTTCTTCCCGTGCAGCTCCGTCAGCTCCTCGACCGTATAGATGTAGTCATAGGAGTCGCGATACGCCGTGAAGGCGAATTTCCCGGGAAACAGTCGTTCGAGCTCTTCGCGCTTCTCCTGCGTGATGCCGCGCAGGCGGAGCTTTCCGCCGCGCGCCTTCGCGTCAGCAAAAATTGCCTCCAGCGCCGGCTTCACATCGCCGGTCCCCGCCGGATAGAGATAGACCTCACAGCCGTCCTGAGACAGATGCTGTGTGACAAAGCCCTCGGCAAGCCCGACCTCTCCGTAATAGCACTCCCAGAAATAAATATTGTGGAAGGTGTAGTCCGCGCCGGGCAGCCCCGCACGGTAAAGGATCGGATACAGCCATTCGTAGTCGCCCACTCCGGGCGCATGAAAGTTCAGCATAAATACCTCTCAATTTGCTTTTGATCTCAAGGATAGTATAGCATGGCTGTCAATGTCCCCAGAAGGGGAGACAGGGGAGCAAAAACCGGAGCGCGGTGCGCTCCGGTTTTTGAAAGCCTTATTTGCTCTGACCGTACTCTTCCACTACTTCGTACAGCAGCGCGTTGAGATACGAGCCGCCGGTCGTCATGGCGCAGCCGGGCGCGAAGACGAAGCGGTTGCTGCCGTTCTCTTCCTTTGCCGTCAGATAACGCTTGACCAGGCGTGCCTTGACCTCTTCGCGGTCGTTGGTCTCGCTGTCCATATCGTGGTTCTGGTCGATGCCGGCGACAATGACCTTGTCGGTCTTGCTGCGGACCTCGCGGATGCTCAGGACCTCGTTCTCGGGGACGCCGACCGGGCAGTTTTCCCAGTTGAGCGCCTGAAGCACATCGTCGCCGTAGGCGTAGTAGCTCTCCATGCGCAGGTCGTTCGAGCCGTGCGCATGCGCCATGTTGAACCAGGTATGACCCTTGCAGTGGTCCAGAATGCGCTTTTCATACGGCACGACGAACTCCGCGTACTGCTTGTCCGTCAGCAGCGAGCGGATGGAATACTGGTTTGCGAGGAAGATGCCGTCCACGCCCTCATGAAAGAGCGCGTCGAGGTAGATGCAGTTGGTCTGCGTCATCGCGTCCAGCGCGTGATGCAGCGCCTCCGGCGCCTCGACCATCATCTTCAGGATCGGCTGCGGATTCAGGCAGCCCATGCACTCCTGCACCGCGGTGAGGGGGTTGAAGATCGTCGCCTGAAGCGGTACGCGGTCGCCGTAGTAGTCCTTCAGATTGCGGAACACCTCCAGCTCGCGCTGCCAGACGTGGTTGTCAATGCCGAGCACGGGCAGCTTGGCAAGATCCTCCGCCGTGACGACGGGATACTTTTTGATCGTGCCGTACCACTGGTTGTAGATGCGGGAGAAATCGATATCGCCGCCGTAGGCATCGGTATAGAAATGACCGTTCGTCATGATCTTGATGAAGTCCCAGTGGTTCACGTCTGAGGACATGATCAGCTCGCGGGTGAAGTCGGTGACGTTGCGGTCTACCAGCGGCATATGGTACCAGCCGCTGATCGGCGTGCGATCCAGCTCGGCGCCGTTCACAAGCGCCTGGATCCTCTCTTTTCCTGTCATGTTGTTGTTCTCCTTTCAATTCCAGCTGTCTTTTATCTGATATTTCTTGATCCATCGATATAGCGTCGCGCGGCTGATGCCCATCTCGCGGGCGATCATGAGCTGTTCGATCTCGATCTGCGCTTTCTCCAGCTCGGTTCTGGGAACCTGATCTTTCTTACGCTTTCCGCGCCGATCCTCCAGACCGGTCTCGCCCATCTCCTCGAACCGCAGCGTCCATGTGCGTACCTGCTGGTAGCTCACCTTGTACTTCAAGGCCATCTCGC